>JAKLHG010000435.1 GCA_022710255.1 Candidatus Hydrogenedentota bacterium | reverse complement strand
CGATACCCCGGAACACCCGCCCGGCGCTGGTATCACTAATCATGATGCCGAACGTGGCAAGCTGCCGCCAATGCGCGGCCAGTTCCTTGAAGCGGGCCCCCGCACCGGGCAACGCGCTCAGGAGCGGCCCCGGCGGCATGGAAATGCCTTCAAGTAGGACGCCCTTATCCGCCCAATGGTCGATATAGGCACCTTGGGGCAGGCCGATGTGACCGTCCACCGCCTCGTCAAACTCCGCCGCAACGCGGCATGCGGGGTGAATGCGCAATCCGCGACCTGCGCGGCCGGACCACGGCGCCAGCCGGTGGCGCAGGAGAAAGGCCGGTGTTGACAGCGCGCCCATGGACAGGATAATAGCGTCAGCATAGGCTTCGAAGGGACCGGAAGGAGAAATTCCCTTAAGCCCCGCAACCTGTCTTCCTTTTCGGAGCACGCCGGTGACCGTATGTTCCGTGCAGAGGCGGGCACCTGCGGCAAGGGCATCCGGAATGAACGTTCGGTCCGTGCTTTGCTTGGCGCCCGTGGGACAGCCAAACGCGCAGCGACCGCTTCCCTTGCAGCCGTCCAGGTTGTGCTGTAACGGCAGTATGGGAATACCGAGGGCGTCGCAGCCCCGTTTTAAAACGCGGTAGTTGCCGCCCAGCAGGGACTCCTCCGCAGGCGCCACGTGGAGGCGGGTTTCAATTTCCCGCAGGCAGGGTTCAAGAGCATCCCAGGACGGGCCTTCCCAGTGGTCCACCTTGCTCCGCGGCGGGCGGAAGCACGTTGAGGAATTGATTATCGTGGTACCGCCCACGGCGCACCCCTGCGGAATTAATATGGGCGGATTACCCAAGGCGAGGGTCATACCCCCATGCAGGTACATCTGTCGCATTCCGGTAAGGATGTCCCCATGGTCGGAGGGTTGGTAGTATCGCCCTTGTTCCAGGATAAGGGTGTCCACGCCCGCCCGGGCCAGCACCGCAGCCGCTGCGGCGCCGCCGGCGCCCGTACCGACAATAATCACCTTTGCGCTGTACCGTACACCTGTCATGGCTCAGGCGCTTTCGTCCGCGGCCCGTTCCTCCCCTTCCGGAACGTTGAAGAAGGGTGCCACCACATACAGTTTGAGGCCCGTAGCCATGATTCGCACGAGACTGATCCTGCACGCTTCCATCCGTTCAAAAAAAGCCGCGCGAGCCGGAACCGCCAGGTTATGAAACCGCCTGGAGAAGCCCAGAAAGAAAGGAAGCACGTCCACCAGGCGTAACATGATACG
Organism: Candidatus Hydrogenedentota bacterium; assembly: GCA_022710255.1. GTDB lineage: Bacteria > Hydrogenedentota > Hydrogenedentia > Hydrogenedentales > CAITNO01 > JAAYBJ01. Next base: position 2,678 of record JAKLHG010000435.1, on the reverse strand, counting down.
GGTCATAAGCACATCCTGTTCAATTTGCGCCGCCAGCATGCGCCGTGTCTCGATCAGGCAGCGTTCCTGCGCCTCGTCATATCCCTTCGGCAAGGTGCCCCCTTGCGGCAACAAGGCCTCACCCACCGCCGTTAACACCCGCGTTTCATGGCGGTCCAGGTACCGGTCGCCGGGTGACGCCATAAACCACAACACGGCTGTAAGCAAAAAAATGAAGCCGTCCGTGAGCGCCCCCACCAGGTAGGCGCCGTTCCCATCGGCGATATAAAAGCCGCCGTAACATAACGTGGATACCAATTTCGCGGCGAGAAGCGCCAGGATTACCGGCCCGAAACGACGCACATCGCGAGCGATAAACAGGCATACAAGGGCCAGAATCGCCATCAGCGATACCCCGAGCACCTGCCAGAAGATCACTTCCATTCCCATACCAGCCGGCGGCCAGGGTGGGTTATGCACTATCATGGCCGGGAACCGGTTTAACCCCGCCGCAAGTTGCCGGCCGAAAATGAGGAAGAAAGGCAGGCCGAAGGCATACATAAAAAAACTGAACCACATCCACCACCGGAACCGTCGCTCCGCCGGCGTCAACGGATATTTTGTCTTATTCATGAAGCCTCCGCTGTTTTGTCCAGAACACAAATTCTTGACTATCATACACCAACCGCTTTGACCTGTTCGAGAAAGCCGTTAAAGGCCGTTAGGGGGACACTCGGAAATGGACCGGGCGTTTTATCCGTAGGAACGCACGGGAACCCCTATCAAAAAGAACAAGCCGCCCCCCGAAAATGGCGCACATCCACCCTTCTGGGAATGTACAGTTCTGTATACCGGAGCGTAGAACGGTACAGCGCGCGCTTTGGTGCTTCGCCGTCTCTTAAAGTACAATAGCGATATTCCTTTTAGAAAGAAGCCGATGCCATAACGGAAAGGCCGGAGATTCTATGAAAACACTTGCGATCAACGTGAATCCACTGGAAAATCGTATCGCCCTGCTCGAAAATAGGAAATTGGTGGAATTAATTATTGAACGCGAAGAAGATCGCAGCATTGTCGGTAATATCTATCGCGGCCGGGTCGATTCCATCATACCGGGCATTCAGGCGGCATTTATCGATATCGGCCTGGAAAAGAACGGGTTTCTTTATGTTTCGGATATCGCCGGGGCGGAGGGTACCGGAGATATCGTTCTTGAAAACGGCGTGCCGCGCGCGAAATCGCGCAAGGGGCGCGCGCGCCAGCAGCCCATCGAAACCATGATGAAAAAGAACCAGTATGTCATGGTGCAAGTGGTAAAAGACCGTATGGGCTCCAAGGGACCGCGCCTCACCAATTTCATAACCTTCCCGGGAAGGTACCTGGTATTGCTGCCCACCGTAAGCACCCTGGGCGTCTCGCGCAAGATAGATTCGGACAAGGAGCGTGACCGGCTTCGGAAAACCTTGCGTGAACTGCGGCCCAGGGGCATGGGCATCATTTCACGCACCGCCTGCGAAGAGCGCAGCCGCGAAGAACTCAAGGCTGACCTGGATTTCTTGCTGCGGGCCTGGAACAAGGTTAAGGATAAGTACGAGCACGGCAAAGGCACAGCCTTGCTCCGCGAGGATTTAAATCCCATTCTGCGCACAGTGCGTGACCTGTTCAGCGCGGATTTTGAACGCCTGATCATTGATAATGAAACCGAGTTTGACCGGATCATGAGTTTCTTGGACCAGTTCTCGCCTCATCTTCAGAAGCTGGTCCGCCACTACCGCGAGAAACGACCCATGTTCGACAAAATGGGCATAGACGAAGAAATTGAAAAGGCCCTTCGCCGCAAGGTCTATCTCAAGAGCGGCGGGTATATCGGCATTGACCAGACGGAAGCGCTTATCGCCATAGATGTCAACACGGGAAAATTTACCGGCAAAAAGCAGCTGGAAGAAACCGTGTTGCAGACGAATTTGGAAGCCGCCGATGAAATCGCCCGGCAGGTGAGGCTACGCGACATGGGTGGCATTATTGTACTTGATTTTATCGACATGGAATATCCCCAGAACCGCCGCGCCCTGTTAAAACGCCTGCGGGACGCGCTCAAAAATGACCGGGCGCGCATAACCCTTTCTGAAGTGAGCGAACTCGGCATGATTGAGATGACCCGGAAACGCGTCCGCCACAACCTGGTCAAAGCCCTCTCCCAACCTTGCCCCTACTGCGAGGGTAGCGGCATGGTGCGTTCCGTCACCACGGTGACTTTCGACTGCCTGAGAAGTGTCCAGTCCCTGTTCTGCCGCACCAAGGAAAAGCATATCATTTTACAGGTGCATCCCGATGTGGCACGCCGGCTGCGCGGGGAAAACCGTGACCTGCTGGATGTTATCGCCAACCGTTTCGGCCGCGAGATTTCCGTGGAATCCGTTTCGGATTTCCACATCCACCACGTGCGCATGTTGCGCGCGCGCAACCGTGAAGAAATCGGCTCCGAGGAATAACGGCGTTATTCCTCGGCCCGCAGGACTTCCCGGACCAGGCACGCTGCACCTTCCACCCATGCCGGGTGGGCGTTCAGCGCGGGGATCCGCAGAAACTCCCGCCCCCCCGCAGCGAGAAAGGCTTCCTTCACCTCCATATCCAATTCCTCCAGGGTTTCGAGGCAGTCGGTGACAAAAGAGGGAGCAATCAGGGCAACGCGCCGTTTA
>JAKLHG010000434.1 GCA_022710255.1 Candidatus Hydrogenedentota bacterium | reverse complement strand
TGGCTATCCCTCTGGTTGTAAGCCTTCAGCAGTTTCCCGAGCAGCGCTTTGTCGCCCGCGCACCCGGGTTCTACGTCCAGACCCTGCCTGCTATTCAATAACCAGTTCACAGCCGACGACGTGCTGGACGGTTATCCTGTGGATCGCCTGATGCACGATATCGCGCTGGCGCACATGGCGGTTCAGACGCAGGCCACGGAGATTCTAAACGAGTTCCCTACGAAGGCAGCGAAGGCGATGAAGACGACGACTCCGGCCTGACGCTGCGCGACTTTATCTTCTCCACGTATAATTCCCTTTTGGAGGACGGGTGGCGCATGCGGTAAATCGACGAAATGGACATACTCAGCTTCCTGCGTGTGCGCGCGTGGAACCTGAACCGAGAGAAAGAAAAGAAAGCACCCCGTCCGAAATACATCGACGAGGTGTGGGCGAATCTGAAGCCCTGATCATTTCTCAAGGAATAAGGCTTTCAAACAATCCTGCCGCTGATGCAAAAAACGAACGATGATGACCTCTTCCGGGTTTGCCAGATAGAAGACACAGTAGTTCTCGCAAACCAGATACCGATACTCCGTATGGACGGGAATCAGAGCATCCAAAAGACGCCCACGGCTGGAAAAGTCCGTGAGCGGCTGGATGCTCTTTTTGAGCGCCGCGATCACGCGCCGGGAGGCGTCCGGATTGCTCAGTTCATCGTGGATGTACTGACGAATGGATACGAGATCTTTCCGCGCTTCCTTTGAGACTGTGACCTTCGTCATCCTCAGTCCTCCAAGCCGGCAAACGCCTCGTCAACGCTCAGGCCGCCCTCGCTGCGGATGGATTCCACGCCCTTGGAGAGTTCAGCAAGCAGCTTCACTGTCGCTTGCAGTTTTTCGTACTCGATCAGGCTTTGTACGACATACCTGCCGCGACCGTTCTTGGTTAGATACACGATAGCGCCGTCGTCACAGTGTCCTATAACTTCGCTGTAGTTCTTCAAATCGGAGATCGGAACGATGTTCGTCATGTTGATCATCTCCTTCCGTCTTTATTATACCCGAATTAACCGTCAAATTCAACCCAATTTCAAAAGGCAGGTGAGCAATCTTGAGCGAAACGCTCCGCGACCTTGTGGTGTCGCTGTCACTGAACAGCGATAACTTCACCCGCAACACCAAATCCATCCGGAAGCAGATACAGGAAGCGGAGTCTGCCTTCAAGCTGGCCAGCGCGGGTGTAGGGAATTTCGAGTCCACTGCATCGGTTTCGCATCAGGCTGTGTAGTCCGCGGATTGGGGCGCGTTGCTGTGGTGCGCGTCATGGCGGCGCATCGGTCCGGGTAGCCGTGCCTGCGAGCCCGCTCTTTCCGTGCATAGCAGGGGCTCACCGAATACCGTAAGCCCGTCTTTTTGCCGCAGGAATATGTTCCCGGCGCTCACCAACGGTTCGTGCTGGGCGGCGGAGACTAGCGACGGGTGTTATAAGGCCGTGGCCGGCGAGGGTGAGAATGTGGCGCTATCATATTCCATGTAATTGTCTATGCGCCGACGTTTACCGGGGGTTCGTGATGCCGGGATAATTTGCGGTCTCCTGCTGCGGCCTTGACCTAAAGGTAATATTCTGATAGAATTCGATTAGAATATTACCACGGAGGTGACCTCGATGCAAATCAAACCGTCGGCAGCTATCCGCCAGAAATATAACGAAGTCTCCGCGCTATGCAAAAAGACGAAAGAACCGGTTTACCTGACCAAGAACGGCGAAGGCGATCTAGTGGTGATGGACATTGCGGCGTACCAACGCCGGGAAAAAATGCTGGAATTACGGGAAGCCCTGGTTCGCATAGAAGAGGATAGGCTGGACGGGCGCGCCGGCTGCACTCCGGAGGATCTGAACAACTATCTTGATACGATCCTAAACGAGGCGCCCGCCAATGGATAAGTATCAGGTCATCATTTCCGACGAGGCGCGCAGGCAACTTGGAAACTGTGTTTTGTTCATCGCCCAAGACAACATGGAAGCCGCGCAACGCTTGCGCCAAAAGCTCATGGAGGCGATCCGCTCCCTTTGCGAAATGCCTGCGCGGTATCCGTTCTTCAGTGAACCTTATATCATTGCGAACAAGTACCACAAGATGTTCGTGGAAAACTGGTACCTGATCCTCTACCAGATCCGGGATACCACCGTCTATGTGGAATACGTCGTGGATTGCAGGCAGGATTACCAGTGGCTGATCCATTAAATCCAATAAACACAAAAGCCGTAAACATCATGTTTGCGGTTTTTCATATGCCCAATTCGAGCGGAAAAGTTGATTACCTGTACCTTGCGTGATAGATAGGGCTGCATAGGTTTCGCATCGGGTTGTATGTTCCGCGAATTGGGGTGCGTTGCAAGGATGCGCGCCATGGCGGCGCGTATCTTTCAAGGGAAATCTTGTGTATCTGTCTCGCCGGTCAGGATGAACCGCACATAGGCGGGCACGTTCGCGCACAGGAATTCGGCAAGCTCGGTATACCCATCGCGGCAGGCGATTCTCTTAACCCTGGGCACGTCAAACATGTTCGTTTCACCGCCCTCCCGTATGGCCATGATCTCTTTTACAATCTTGTCAGTCATTCCGCGTCCCCTCCTTTTGAAAAAGATACCGCGTCGTTCAGGATGCTTTCATCGAATCCGGAAGCCCGGTACCCTTCCAGGATAACGTTATAATAGGAACTCCCCGGAAGCTCCTGCGGATGCCCGCCGTTCATGACATACGCCATTGCCCGGACATGCCTGGATCCGACGCGCACATGCAGCTGTTCTTTCCGGTACAGCTTCGGGAAGCCTTCATACCGGTCCAGCGCCGCCTCGTCCCCGATGCCGATCGCCCACAGCAGGACGGGCACTTTCCCGCCGGCGCACGGTTCGATGGTCGCCACGGCGCTGCCGCGCGCGCCCCTGAAAACCAACCGATAGCCTTCCAGAAGCGCCGGCCCCAGCCGCCGGGCTGCCGGGCATCGGCATGCCATCTGCTCCAGGTTCATGTTGGAGCCGTACGCGCCATATAACTTCATCTTCATTGCCATACCTCCTTTTCGGGGCAAAGCCCCTTCTACTGCCTGAAGGACGGCATGCCGTCCGCCAGGTGTTTGAGGGCTACTGCCCCGGCCCTTCGCCGTGTTCCAGTCAGGCGGCCCGCCCGTGCCGCCAGGCGGCGTCGCCGTCCAGCGCCCTGGTCAGGTGCTCGCGGCAGTTGGCATACTCGCTGCCGATAAGGCCGATGCGGTTCAAGTACGTCCGCATCGCGAACTTTTCGTTTTCTGCCTGCGGCTTTTTGACGCTCGCGCTCTTCTGCGTCAGCGCCTGGTGGTTGAGGGCCAGCGCCAGGATCAGGTAGCTCCGTATCTTGCCCGCGTGGAGCTCGGAGTTGAAGCCCCGGAGCTCGACCGTATGGTTGCCCGTGAAGAAGCTGTGCAGGTTCAGGAAATGGTAGCGGCTTTCGTGGTAATGCTGGCTGCGGCTTTCATGGTAGCCCGCGTACCAGAGTTCCTCTATCTGGCTGAGCGTCATGGACCCGCGGCGGTTCATGCTTGCTATCAGCGCTTCGTCCATCTTCTTGCAGAAGCGCGCGCGCTCCGGCTTTATCTCCAGCGCCTTGTAGAAAAGGTCGTTCTTGCTCGCGATGATGTTGATGAAGTTCCGGATGCTGCGCGCGGTATGCGGCGCGCCGTCCAGGTGGATGTGGATGCCGCAACTGCTGTTGGAGAATCCGCCGGCCTGCCGGAGTTTCCTCACCAGTTCCTGCAGGGGCACGATGTCCCGGTCGTATGTCAGGATGGGGCTGACCAGTTCCACGCTGTAGTCCCTGCCGGCCGGCACGGCGCAGCCCCCGGCTTTCTTCTGGCAGTTGATGCTGCCGTCGCTCATGAAGGTCCAGGTCCGGCCGTCCGGCGCGAGGATCTGCTTCTTGT
>JAKLHG010000433.1 GCA_022710255.1 Candidatus Hydrogenedentota bacterium | reverse complement strand
CAAGCCTAAACGAGAGGTGTCCGCCCGTGACCGTTATCTTGCCCAGGGATACTTCTGTAACCGCGGCCTGGGATTCGGGCAGGCTGGCGCAGACAATAGAACGCGGATTGGGTTCCCCGTCGAACTGCATTATCAGGGACGAGGCCGGCAACCCGTTATAACTCAGGCTGTTGAACATCCGAAGCCGCACCGTATAGACCGCATCGGGTATTTCAAACGAAAAAGACAGCGGCGGCGCGGTTTCCTTGTCGTTTCTCACCCACAGAAAACCATCCGTATAGGCCCACTTGTTGTCTTTCTCAAGGTCTTCCGTTCCTTTTTCACCCGACACGAAAAAGTCCACGACGTTCTCTTTGGGTTCCGCGGAAAAGGCCAGCATGGCGCCTTCCATTACCACGGCATATACGGGCAGATTTCTCAACGTTTCGAGCAGGGGCAGGTACGCATCGCGCAACCGGGCTTCCAGGCCCAGGCATTCCGGGCGATTCAGGCCGGTTATTTCACGCCGGGCCGAGGCGGTGTCAGGAACCTGGAATACCTGCGTCAACTGGCCGTCAGAGTCGAAGCGGTACTTTTCCGTACGGCTTCTTAAAATAAAACTTTCCGGCCGTTCATAACTGCTTCTGTCCGGGGCGGCGAACGTATACGGGCGGGCGTCCGGGCCGGCGTTTCCCCGCATTGCGGCCGCCTGGCTGTTCCCGTCAAAGTGGGCTGTTGTTTTCAGAGACAACAATTCCACCAGGGAGGGCACGATGTCCGTATTTTCGGTCTGGGTGTCTACTTGCGCTCCTGCGGGGATTCCCGGCCCTTTCATAATCCAGGGCACCTGCAGTACTTCATCCCAGTCGCCCGTGTGGGCCACCGTGTAGCCGTTTTCTCCCAGCAATTGCCCATGGTCCGCAGTGACAAGGACGATGGTGTTGTCGGACAAGCCCAGCAGTTCCAGTTTGTCCAGCAGCAGCCGTATCTGGTCGTCCGCATCCAGAATCATGCCGTCATACACGGCGCGAAAATATTCCAAATCCGCCGTAGTAAAGGGCTGGTTATCCCGGCGCCGGTAATTTTGACCGTAGCCCATCGGCAACAGTGCGTTCATATCGTAATTCGGGTCAATCCATTGGTCATAGGGCGCCACCATCTCATGAGGGAAATGGGTGTCGGCCGCATGAATGTATAGAAAGAACGGGACGTCCTTTTTGGATTCCAGCCAGGCGTGCAACTTCTCCGTCATGACCGCCCACCGTTGCAACAGTACTTTGTCCCCCTGCTGCCAGATAAATGCCTCGTCAAAACTCATTGACAACCGGTCCGTGGGCAGGAACAGGGGCATATTGGTGAACATGGCGCTGGCATAGCCGTTCTCCCGCATGATCTCGCCGAACAGGAATTCGTCTTCGGGCGGCCGTTTGTACAGGACGGTTTTATTGTACCGGTTGCTGAAGCACGGGACGGGGAAATACTTGCCGGTCATGTACGAGGGCACGGAAAAAAACGTCTTGCTCGCCTGGGCAAACTGTTGCTTGAAAAGGACGCCCTTCGCCGCCAAGGCATCCAGGGTGGGGGATGTGGCCCGTGTATGCCCGTAGCACCCCAGGTTCTGTGGCCGACACCCGTCCAACAGGATCCAGATGACATTAGGTTTCTTTACGTCGTTTTCTTGAGAATTTACGGCATCGGCGATGGCGTGGCCCCCGAATGTAAGGCAGTATAAGAACAGGCTCAAGACGGCGATAGTCCGTGCAGTTTTGCGTAATTCCAAGGGAGGCCTTCTGTTCATCAGTGTTCCTTACTTGCTTCATGCTTCGCTTGAAGTCAGATTTCAAAAGGATTTATACCACATCCGGTGCACAGGAAAAAATATCTGGGGAAGCCAGTGGAGGGTGAGGGACTGAAACGTTCCTAAACACTATTTGTTGCACATTATTATATATTACCTATAGGCGCTTAAGGAGATTTCGCTGACAATTAATTATGTTCTTGAAAATACTGGGATCGCCGCCATCCTTGGCGGCTGGAGAGGGCAAGATAGACTATGATGTTAGCCCTGCCGGCAAGGATGCCGGCGCTCCCAGTAACACAATGCAAAGATGGTTGCGCCGCAGGCGCCACTTCTTCCGGGCGAAGTCCGGGACGAAGCATAGGCACTTAGGACCATTTCGCTGACAAATAATTATGAGTTCAGCTTCTTACCAGGAGGAACGTTATGTCCCGGTTGAGTTCAAGAATCCAAAAACAACGCGTCATTCCGGTTTTTCGCGGTGGGAAAAGGATGTATAGCGGAGCGGGTGCCAGGCCGCGAAAAGACCGGAACCAGTCCCTGAGGCCGTGGGTGCGGGATTGGATGCATTCGTTGTGTTCTTCGAGAAGGGAACTGGGTATTCATTGCAGCAGGTCCAATCTGGATTCCGGTATTTTTCGCGTTGTCCAGTACCGTGCTTCGACCCAAGTCGACCTTCGCGAAAAAACCGGAATGACAGTGGTTAGAGTTGTTTGTAATGAAAGACGATGGTACATTTATGTTGCGCCGAAGGCGACACTTCTTCCGGGCGTAGTCCTGGACGAAGCGTAGAGACTTGGTCTGAAACATATTCATCCAAATCATGTTCATGGGAAAAACGTAGATAATTTGGCATCCCTTATGTCCCTCGTCCAGGGTGAAAGCTCACGTGTCTCAATGGTGTGGCAACAAAGGGTGTCTCTTAATGTTCAGATGTTTTATTCAAGGCATTCTCGAACACGTCGATAAGCGTATCCATGTCGGATTTGGTCCACATTATAAATTCTATTTTTTTAGGGTGGATGGGCCATGTTCTTCAAAATATTTAACGGCTCTTTCTGCAAACGTAGCGATGGGCAGTGCTCCGGTGCCTGTTCCCAAGGCAGGAATGGCAACAGAAGACAAGTTCTCTTCATTACAAATTCTGAAAACGTTTCTCAGGGCGGTCTGAACTGCATTGGCGCTACCCCGGGCGGTTGCCGCATGGATGATGTAAAGACAGGGAAGTCCAAAACTGCCGGTGATTACTGCATCTCCCTCTGCAAGATTTCTTTTTTGTGCCATAGCGCACATTTCCTCTTGGAGACCGGGTCGGGTTGCGGTGGCAATGGCGCCCGAGACTCCTGCACCCAGTTTCAAAAGTGTATTGGACGCCTTAACAATAGCATTAGTATTTGCAAAGACAATATTGCCCATACGAATCACTACTTTCAATTCGCGCCATTCATAATGTTTTACTACACCCTGCCCTATAGGACAATGTTCCTGCGGTATTTCAAAACCATTTCTGAGGCAACAAATACATGCAGGGTAAGCGGTTGTGTCTCTTTGGAACACAGAACCGACAACATCGTCTGAAATACATTGGGAATGGAAAGATGGGCGGCGAAGGGGGGCTTGAGTTTCACAAACAGTTCTGCTCGACCGCTTTTGACAGCCGCACCAACTGATTGTGATATCCTGTTATGATTGGCATGCAGACAAGACCAGGCGAACGGTGTTGGTTTATTTTCCCTGCCGAGTTAACATGGAACTGAATACCCGTCTTAATTTCTTTTGCCTGTCGTTTGTCAATTTAAGACAGCCTTTTCACGCAAAGGCGCTTATTTAATTATTCACGATACAAGCAATACGTGTCCTTACAGTCGGCAATGCATTAAAGATCCTCTTCGGAAATTCGGAGTGCTTGACCGGGGCGCAAAGTGAAGCCGGGTACATACGGAATACCCCTGAAAACATTGTGTTTCCGGGAAAAAAGAATGGCGCGCCCAGCAAGGCTCGAACTTGCGGCCTCTTGCTCCGGAGGCAAGCGCTCTATCCAACTGAGCTATGGGCGCGTTCCGGGATATGATATCATAATAGCGTCGGTGCTGTCGAATGTACTTGTTGTCCCTAAATCCGCACGTAAGGAATGGCAAGAGCGTAGAAGCGGCATCCTGCCGCTTCCATCGTGACTGCGGCCCGCATG
>JAKLHG010000432.1 GCA_022710255.1 Candidatus Hydrogenedentota bacterium | reverse complement strand
CGCTCCCCTTCTTCCCATTGCCAACGGCTTCCAGAACAGCGGGAACCACTTCTTCCCAAGCCGACAGGGCGGGCATATCGGCTGCCCGGGTCAAGGACCCCAGATTCTGCCGGGGTATACTGCCAAACACCACTCTGTAGTGCCGAAGGCGCCGCAATTTGTCGACGGCCACGGGAAACGCCTCCAGAGGCGCCAAGTCTTTCAAGCGGTTTTCCGTCTCTCCCAGAGTCCGTTCAATACGCCTGTACTCCGTATCCAGGTCCTCTGCTATTTTGTACTGGGCGTCCAGATCGAACTTTTCTATAACCCTGTTCAATTCCTGGGGATCCACAAGGAGCGGCACCGGGGCTAGCCCCTGGACAAAGGATTTCTTCTCCGGAGCAAACAGGTCCACCAATCCCAATATCAGATTGATTCGCTGCAACTCCCGGTCGCAAACCTCCGTGGATACTTCCTGGCGGCTCAATTTGTCCCGGGCATCCTCGTAACGCTCAAACACATCGGCCACTTCCATGATACCCAACGCATGCAGTTCTTTCAGAAGGCGTTGGGCTGCGGTGACCGGGCAGAGCAGGGTCACTTTTTTCATCAGGTCAATGGCCATAACTATATCTCACGAAACCGGGCCACGATTTTCTCCGCCTGCCTTGAAATCAGTTCGGCGGGAATATGTCCCGCTGCTTCCAAGGTCTTGCGTGCGGCCTCTTTTTGCCTGGCAGCCTCTTCCTCATGCCGGACCAGGGCTTCTTCACGAAACGCGGCGAATTTCCGATCCACCCCGCACACGATTTCATCATGGACCGCCGCGATGCTTGCGGCCGTTTGTTTTTCCAAGTCCTTGACTTCAGCGCGCGCCTTTTCAATGATGGCGCCCGCCTCGTCTTCCACGGATAAGAGCCTGTCAATCAGCGAGTCCATAATCACCACCCACAATCTAGTTTCTGATGTAGAAACTGCTTACTGAACGGTAGGTCTAACACTCAACACGCTTAAAAAAGTAGCGCTGCGTATTCTTGTTTCCTGCCCGAAATTGCCTGTGCGGCAACGGACTTACACTACCTTCCGGCAACAATCGCCTTCGATTCGCTCGTGAGTATAACGGAAATCTTTTATCGAATGCAACATTTTGTCCGAACATTATTTTCATTGCACCCATAGACAGAAATGCATCATTTTTTTTCTGTCCTCCCTCTTCCGGCATTCCTCCTGATTTTGCACTTACTTCGGCAAGTGACAAAGCGGTTCCACAGGGCCCCCAAAAAAAATCAGCATGCAAGAAACCGGGGTGCTGGCGTAAAGCCATTAAGGACAAGTAACGTAGAAGTGGCATCCTGCCGCTTTGCATCGAGACGGACATGCGGGCCGCAGGAAGCGGCAGGATGCCGCTTCTACGATTGCGCCATTCCTTACGTGCGGATTTAGGGACCCCGGAAAAGATTGAACGTATACCAGTGAAAATGCTATGATAACGTATTCCAAATTCACAGGGGCGTCGTACCCTATCCAAGGGTGGAGATTCGGGTGTCCGGCGGTGTGCGCCGGATGCACGTGACGCTCCGAGGTTTAACCCGAACGGAGGATTTTATCTATGGCATTGGTTACAATGCGGGAACTGCTGGAAGCAGGCATTCACTTCGGTCATCAGACGCGCCGCTGGAACCCTAAAATGGGACGGTACATTTACGGGCAGCGTAACGGGATTTACCTGATCGACCTGCAACACACATTGCGGCACCTGTATCGCGCCTACGGCCTGATACGCGACACCGTCACCAACGGCGGTCATGTACTTTTTGTCGGCACCAAGCGCCAGGCCCAAGAAGCCATCGCCCGGGAAGCGGAGCGGTGCGGCATGTATCACGTCACCACCCGGTGGCTGGGCGGGACGCTCACCAACTACCAGACGGTCCGGCAGAGCATCGGCGAATTGACCCATCTCCAGGAAATCGAAAAGGACGGCACCATCGAGAAATACAGCAAGAAGGAAGCGGCCATCTTCCGCAAGAAGCGGAGCAAGTTGGAGAAAAACCTGCTGGGCATTCAGCAAATGCCCGGACTGCCCGCCGCCCTTTTTGTGGTGGATGCGGGACGCGAGGACATCGCGGTGCGTGAAGCGCGTCGCCTGAAAATTCCCTGTATCGGCGTAATTGACACCAACTGCGATCCTGACGATGTGGATTTACCCATTCCCGGCAATGACGACGCCATCCGTGCCATCAATTTATACTGTAAACTGATGGCCGATGCGGTTATCGAGGGCAAACTTCGCGCCGAGAAAATTAACGCGGAGAAGGAAGATGCCCGGCGCGCCCGCCGTGAAGGCGCCGACAGCGACAAGGAAGTCCACGCACCCGAAACGCCCGCCGCCCCTGCGGTTTCCCCCGAGGACGCCTATGATGCGGCGTATGCAGCCGATGCCGACACTGCCGAAGTGGCCGGCGCCGCCGAAGCGGACGAAAACGCATAACCTTGTTTTTTCTTCTAACCTGACTCCCGGCCCAAGCGCGGGAGATAAACGTACTACCCAAGGAGTAAATTACACCCATGACCATAACCACTGAACAAGTAAAAGAACTGCGCGACGCGACAGGCGCGGGCATGATGGATTGCAAGCGGGCCCTCCAGGAAGCGGACGGCAATTTTGACAGTGCCGTCAAGCATCTGCGGGAGAAGGGCATCGCCAAAGCCGCCAAACGTTCGAGCAAAGTGGCGTCCGAGGGCGCCGTTGCGTCTTACATCCATATGGGCGGAAAAATCGGGGTGCTCGTGGAAGTAAATTGCGAGACCGATTTTGTAGCACGCGGCGAGGCCTTCCAGACCTTTGTCAAAGACCTCTGCCTTCAGATTTGCTCGGCCTCCCCGCTGTATGTAAAAAAAGAGGACGTACCCCCGGCGGCCTATGACGCTGAAAAAGAGGTGTACGTCAAGCAATCGCTGGAAACCGGCAAGCCCCAGAATATCTGCGAGAAAATCGCCGAGGGCAAGATGAACAAATGGTTCAGCGAAGTATGCCTGTTGGAACAGCCCTTTGTTAAGGATGACAAGAAAACCATTACGGACCTGATGGCGGAACTCACGGCCAAGTGCGGCGAGAAGATCGACATCCGCCGTTTTGTGCGGTTCCAGTTGGGTGAAGGCATTGAAAAGGCTGAAAGCAACCTCGCCGCCGAAGTGGCAGCCGAATTGGCCAAAGTCAAGCAATCGTAATTACCGGGAGTGTGACACCGTGCCCAAAGCAGCATACAAGCGGATCATGCTTAAACTGAGCGGCCAGGCGCTCGAAGGCAAAGGCGGCCGGCGCGGTATTGATTTCGAAACTGTGGGCCGCTTCTGCGACGAGATCGTGGAAGTGGCCGCGCTGGGTGTTGAAATCTCCCTGGTCGTGGGCGGCGGCAACATTTTCCGGGGCGAAGAGGGCGAGGAAATCGGCCTGGACCGGCCCACCAGCGACTCCATGGGCATGCTGGCCACGGTGATAAACGCACTCGCCATTCAGGCGGTGCTGGAAAGCCGCGGTGTCGCCACGCGCGTCATGAGCGCCATTGAAATGCCGCCCGTGGCAGAACGCTATATCCGGCGCCGCGCCACCCGCCACCTGGATAAAGGCCGCGTGGTTATTTTCGCCGCGGGCACGGGCAATCCTTTTTTTACCACCGATACGGCCGCGGCGCTGCGCGCAAGTGAGATCGGCGCCGAGATTCTTATCAAGGCGACCCGGGTGGACGGCATTTATTCAGCCGACCCGGAGGAAGACACCTCCGCGGTCCGCTATGAAAAATTGACCTATGCGGAGGTACTGTCGCAGCGGTTGCGCGTCATGGATTCCACCGCCATATCATTGTGCCTTGAAAACAAACTGCCCGTGCTGGTGTTTGATCTGACCCAACCGGGCAATCTGCTTCGTGTCATACAAGGAGAACCCATAGGTACCCTAGTGATGGAGAAATAGCCATGTCCCAACACATCATTCTTA
>JAKLHG010000431.1 GCA_022710255.1 Candidatus Hydrogenedentota bacterium | reverse complement strand
AAACCCGGCAGCGCGAACCGACCGTTTTTCGGCGTGGACCCGGTCATCCTGCGCGATGACCGTTCGGAAGTGGATGTCAACGAAGGCGGCAAACTGTGCATATGCAAACCCTGGCCCGGCATGATGCGCACCATGTGGGGCGACCACGACCGCTTCATCGACACCTATTTCACCATGTATAACGATCTCTATTTCTCGGGCGACGGCTGCCGCAAAGACGCCGACGGCGACTACTGGCTCATGGGCCGCATTGACGACGTGGTGAACGTGTCCGGCCACCGCATCGGCACGGCGGAAGTGGAAAGCGCGCTGGTCAGCCATCCGAAGGTGGCCGAGGCCGCCGTGGCGCCCATGCCCCATGAAATCAAGGGCCAGGCCCTGTACGCCTACGTGACCCTGGTTGGCGGCGTGGAAGAGAGCGAAGCGCTGCGCAAGGAACTGGTCATGCACGTGCGCAGCGAAATCGGCCCCATTGCCGCGCCCGACGTGGTGCAGTTCGCGCCGGCGCTGCCCAAGACGCGTTCCGGTAAAATCATGCGCCGCATCCTGCGAAAGATTGCGGAAGATGCCGTGGACCAGATTGGCGATACGACGACCCTGGCCGACCCGCACGTGGTGGAGGCGCTGGTGGCCGAACACAACCGCCTGCTGAAAAAATAAGCGCCCCGCGGCGGCAACCTATTGCGTAATTGTATCTTCGGGAGCCGGTATCCGTGGGATGCCGGCTCCCTTGTCTAGTAATCTTCAAAAGTCATTCTTTACCCCATCGGAGAAATACCTATCATGGCTGAAAACAAAATAATGAATCGTTGGATTATTGTCGCGGGAGCAATCCTTATCCAGCTCTCACTTGGCGCTATTTACGCTTGGAGCGTTTTCACGGGTCTACTGACAAATCAGGCGGGGCCTTATAAATTTACCGCCACACAAACACAGTTAATCTTTTCGGCCGGCCTCGCGTTTTTTGCGGTTGTCATGGTCATTGCTGGCCGGATGCAGGCCAAAGTTGGTCCGAGGCCTATTGCTTTGGCAGGCGGTGTTGTACTAGGACTGGGTTATATCTTGGGCGGCTTATTTGGCACGAACTTTATTATGCAACTGCTTTGTATCGGTGTCATTGGCGGAACAGGTATCGGATTGGCTTACGTAGTTCCCATCGCAGTATGTGTTAAATGGTTTCCCGATAAAAAAGGCATGATAACCGGGTTTGCCGTGGCCGGTTTCGGTTTTGGCGCCACCCTCTGGGTAAAGTTGGGAGACAGCTGGTTTGGCGGATTGTTGAACAATCTGGATGGCATGTTGGGATTGCCGGGCGTTCAGGCGGTATTTTTTGTGTACGGCATGACCTTTCTGGTGTTGGTAGTGCTGGGCAGTCTGGTCATGGTAAATCCCCCGGCAAACTATGTGCCTGCAGGCTGGACACCGCCGGTAGCCGCGGCAGGCGGTTCCACGGGACAGGTAGATTTTACTGAACGCCAAATGCTGAAAACCCCCCAGTTTTATATGCTCTGGCTAACCTTCATGGCCTCGGCGATGGCAGGCCTGATGGTTATAGGCATCATAAAGCTTTTCGGTATTGACGCTCTTCAGGCAAGCGGTACGGCAGCAACAGCCAATGAAGCCGGTATTATTGCGGGCACGGCAATGGCTCTTTTCGCCATTCTCAACGGATTGGGACGGATAATCTGGGGCACCATAAGCGACAAACTTGGGCGCAAGAGTTCCATTGTGCTTATGTGTTTTCTCCAAGGCATCATGCTGCTCGCCTTTTATAAGATGGGCGGCTCCAAGATGGGGTTTATTGTCGGCGCGTGCATTATTGGGTTTAATTTCGGCGGTAACTTTGCCTTGTTCGCATCGGCGACGGCGGACTTCTTCGGCAATAAAAATGTGGGGTTGAATTACGGGTATGTTTTCTTGTCTTACGGGGTCGCCGGCATAGTGGGACCTCAAATCGCGGGTTATTTCAAGGACAGGGCTCCGGTGGGGACCGCGGATGTGACTGTCTGGCTTGCGCCGATGGTCATTGCCGGTATCGCCTGTCTGGCGGTCGCTGTATTGATGCTGGCACTAAAATCACCAAAGGCACCTCAGGGCTAATATATATCACACTTCCTTTTGGCATGGGGAGAGGATTGGGGAGGCGCGACCGGGTTACGCGCCTCCCCTTGTTTTCATACGCCGCGCGGATGTGTTCATGCATCATGAGATTGTCAGGGAGGCGCACCCCGCGACAAACAATAAAAACAGGAGCAACAGCAGCAGGCAACCGCATCCGCAACACCCGAAATCCGGGCTGTCCCGGACCGGAATACGTTTTTCTATCACAATATACCGCCCCGAAGGCCCGTAGGCGCCCCGCGATTTTTCAAATTCCGAGGCGCCGGAATGCCCGTTTCCCGGCACGGGCCGCCCGGCGGGCGTGTCGCTGCCGCTCACAGGCTCCGCATGCACATCAATAACAGGCCCCTCGCCGGGGTGGACCGCCTTGGAGGCATCAGGCACGACAAACAACGCATTGCAGACGCCACAGCGCACGGGAGCATCGGGCGAAACATCCTCCAGAGACAAGCGTGATTGGCATCGGGGGCACCTGAGTTCCATTCCTGTCCTTTCCTCAATACAGCATGCGGTACATCCGGTATACCCTGTCGCGGTACGCTTCCATGGGAAAGAGTGCGGGCCAACAGCCAGGCGACCAAAACACACCGTTTTGACAACGCATCCTTATTCACGAAGCGCCTGGCCTCGCAGCGACAGCGTCTACGCGACGCATATGATAGCACGTTTGCGGGCGGTGCCGGACACGAACGCAAAGCAGCTTTTGGCTAGGACCATGATTGTAGTGTACCATACCCCCAAAAAAGAGCCGATCCGCTGAAAAAGGCACATGGGAGACCGTTATGATAGTAGATGCATTTACGAATTGGAACTTTTATTATCCGGGCAATGCCGTTTGGCGGTGTGCGTTTGAGTACCTCCAGTCCCTGACACCGGAGGCGGAACCCGGCGAAATGGTCCCCATTCTGGACGACCGGATTAAGGGGCGGGTCATGTGTTATGACACCGTTGCCGTCGAAAACAGCGTGCTCGAGGCCCATGACCGGTACCTGGATATTCAAATGTCGCTCGTAAACACGGAATGCATAGACTGGTTCCCGCGCGCGACGCTGACAGTCAAAACGCCTTATAATACGGAATCGGATGTCCTCTTTTTCGAACGCCCCGTGAACGGGGCGATACGGATAATCAACCGCCCCGGCATTTTCACGGTGCTGTTTCCCCGGGATGCGCATGCACCGCAGCTGATGCACGGTGCAACGCCTGACCACGTGAAAAAAGTGGTAGTGAAAGTAAACCTTGCGGCAGTGCAAGGCGCCTGAGCGTGTAACAAGGTGACCCCCTTCCAGTTTTGTTTTAAAGGCAGGAAAATAGTACTAAAGGAAGCGCAACGTTATGGCAATTGTATTGACGGCAGATGAAGCGGTAAAACGTATTCCGGACGGAGCCACGGTATTGCTGGAGGCCATGCCCACCGAAGAGGTCTTTCCCGCCTTTTACCGGATGTATCAGGCCACGGGTTCTCCCAAAGATCTTACCGTGGCCTGGGCGGCCGGGATCGGCCCGTTCAGTACGGAGGAGCGGGGCATGAACCACTTTGCCCATCCCGGCATGGTCAAGCGCATGATCCTGGGCCATTCGGGATTGAACCACAATGTGGTCAAGGTCATCGCGAATAACGAAGTGGAAGCCTACAACCTGCCGCAGGGCGTAATCACCCAATGGTTTCGTGAAATCGCCGCAGGACGGCCCGGCCTCATTACCCGGGTGGGCCTGGGGACTTTTGTGGACCCCCGCATCGAAGGCGGCAAATTGAATGAACGCACACGCGCCTGTGAGGACCTGGTGGAAGTCATCGAGATTGGCGGCCGCGAAATGCTGCGGTACAAGCCGATACGGGCGGATGTGGCGGTGGTGCGT
>JAKLHG010000430.1 GCA_022710255.1 Candidatus Hydrogenedentota bacterium | reverse complement strand
CCTTTCCTGCGCCGGGGCGGAAAGGTAATTCGCTTGCCGTCAGGCGTATCCTCGACTTCCAGTCCCCCAGGCGGCGTCTCTTCCCATCCGGTAACCGTCAAAACCCCTTCCCGAATCAACGCCCCGACGGGTTGAACCAGTTGTTCCGGCGGCACAGCGACAAGGGTGCCGTCATCCTTGGGAACGAGAGCGGGAAGGTGCAATACCCTGGCATACCGTTCCAGTGCTTCATTGAGGTCCAATTGCACCTGAGCGCGCCCCGGAGACATATTCAGTTCGCTGGCGCAAAGCCGGATGGTTTTGTTCGGCACAGCGTGGACCAGCTCTATGACTTGTTTCCAGGAGTCTTTGCCAGTGCGAACAATGTCACCCTGGACACCCCTATAGGAAACGAGTGGTTCCGTCCAGTCTACCATTAATATCCCCAGTCGGCGGCGGCGGTACATTACGGTCTCCGGAGTCAATGTAATTTGGCGCAATCCCAGCATCCTAAAAAAATTCAGCACCATGAGCACCACGCATATAGGAATAATCAAGAAAATCACAATCGCCACCAGCGGACCGATATTTTCATGCTGTAAAAAAAGTTCCGCAGAGAAAACCAGCCCCGCGAACGCCGCAACCCCCACGGCCAGTACAATGATATTCTGAATGATAAGGCTGCGCAGGCTGCGATCCTTTTTGGCAAGCGGCAAAGCCTGAAGCATATCGGGAGTAATCCGCCAGTTAAAGGTATCTGCCCTGCGTTTTTTCATCCGGAATCCTTTTCATACACCATACTCATGACCGCTTTGGCACCACTATAACTGCGGGGGTGTTTCCTCTCGGAGCAGTCCTGTTATCCTCCTGAGGAGGGATGCGGCACCGGCGCTCCGAACCCGCCGGCCGAGGAGCGGAAGAAACCCGTGGTGCTGAACTTTAATTCTTCAATATTTAATGGTTTCGGACCGCCTAACGACCCGGTATCAAGAGCGACGGCGTAATACAGCTCCAATCCGGCGGTTTTTAGAAAGTGGAGATGTCCCTTGATGTCGTTCTGCACTTTTATGTCCGGACCGGTAATGTAAATGATCTTGGAAATATCCCGTTCACGGAGATAGTTCGGGCCCGGTATGATGCTGTCCTCAATATAATAACGGTTATCGAATTCACCCGGTTTGCCCGGCCTGTTTCCGAGCCGGGTATTGTCGCAGAGCCAGGCCACCGGCCCCGGCGTGGCATAGGCGGTGCGTTTCTTGTCGAGCAGGGACGCGTACCGCAGTAATGCGGCCAGGGTTTGCTCCGGTTTTACAAGCGCCCCGGAATAGGGCCAGTTGTTGAAGGTGCATACCAGGTCGCAACCGGCTATTGCCAGTGCGGCGCCCACTGCGGCACTTTTAGGGCCGGGCAAATCAACTACGAGCAGAACGGACGCATCCACCCAGGCGGGCAGGTGAAAATTTTTCAGGGGCCAGGGGTCCTGAGCACACGGCCCGATGACCTTCTGTATCCCATAATTCATGTACTCAAGGGACACAAACAGGGTCACGCAATGAAACGGCATCCAGGGGCTGTGCCCGTGGGGCCCCCAGACCCGCGACAGGGCGCGCGCATCCAGAAACGCCTGCCATTCATAGGTGCCCAGGGCATCGGGTTCCCGGGGCCCGCCTACAACGGTACCGGTACGTGTCCGCATAAAAGGCAGGCGAATTCTTCCAATCCATTCAAGGGGTTTCAATAGCGGTGACCACATAATAAGCCTCATGCGTTGTCAAGCCGAGTTCATCGGCCCGTGAGTAATATCCGGCAAAGGCGCCGTTTATCAAATAGACACCCAATGCCGGAAACAGGCGGCGTGCGCCGCCGATAACCGGCGAGGGAGAAAAGGCATGTTGGGCGAGCCAGATTTCCGGCGCTTTGGCCGCTTCTGCAACCGATTTTTCCCATTGTTCGGGTGTGCACAGGCGGCCCAGCGTCACCGTGTCGCCCATGCGGCCAAATAGTTTCTTCAGCGCCCAGCTTTCGCGTTGACCCAGATAGGCATCGACACGGTCCTTCCTGAAGAATTCTGTATGGGGCGTGTACCGGTTCAGCAGTTCCGTATCCGCTCCCTCCACCAGCGGCTGTTCCCGCCACAAGGCGAACAGCCCTTTCGTCTGGCGCAACAACCGGGAGAGGGGATTGACAATGGGGATTCTGGCCGCTGCCCTGCACCAGGCGCGCACATTGTCCAGGTAGCCATACCACTCGCCTGGAAAGAAACGGAATATCCAGTCCACGGGCTCGCCATGCAGGCGCGGCCGGCCAAGGGGACCGCACGTGAGATGCCCCGGCGACCCCAGGACCGGTTTCACGCCGCACGCCCGGAGCAAATCGGCCAGAATAAGTACATGCTGGAGGTCTTCGGCATAACCGGTCGCATAGACGAGTCCCGCGCGCCGTCCCGGAGGCAGCGCATCCCTAAAACATTGGCCGAAATCCCCGGCAATTGAAAATCCGTTCATCACCGCGCCAAAGAGCGGCCGGCTCGCGATGGATTCGTTGAACCCGCCCGGCGCGTCTTCGTTCACTTCCGGCACCATCCAGCCGGACGCCGTAGGAATAAGGTCATAGCGCACAATGCCGTGGGCGTGGGGAAGTTCGGCGGTAATGATTTTCTGTACCGCCCCGGGGATGCCGAGCCGGTCCATCCAGGCCGGTTCCCGGGACAATCGGTTTCCCGCCCGTTCGAAAGCGCCGTGAAGCTGGACACAGGCATCAACCGCGTTCGCATGCTCCGCCGCGGACAGCACCAGGGCGCAAGGCAATACGCGCAGCACGCCGCCCACATAAGCATCCCATTTGTGGTAGCGGAAACGGAGTTCCTCAATGAGCGGCGCGAATTGTTCAGGCGTCACGGATAAGGCTTCCAGACGCATCTTCAGCCTCCAATATACTTCAGATCAATGGCCTGATTTATCGCCCACGCGGTGGCGGCAAGGCCAATGTACAAGGCACGTTCTATCAACCGCAACCACACCGACGGCGGCACCGTACCCGCGATAAGGGCGATTATTCCATGACCCGCGAGCATGACCGCGATGGTGCCCATACCGAGGATACCGTGCCGCCAGCCCCAGAAATCGCCGGCCACCCCTCGGAAAAGCAAGGAAGCCGTACTTACCACGTAAATCGCCGTACTCCAGGCCAGGCTGACATCAAGTTCCTGGCAGACTTGGCGGCGGAAACTTCCCGGCTCCAGCCAGAGATAGACAGCCGTAGCCAGGACCAGGCAAAACCATCCCATAAAAAAGAATCCCAGGGGAATCCACCATCCGCCTTCTGCATCGCTTAGCGGGTCGGCCTCTCCCCAAAGGCTTCCACCAAAGATAATACCTGTACCTAGAATAAAACCCGACACGAATATCGCCGCCGCCAGGTTCTTACGCTCATATACATCCGTCCGCAAGCGTATCCCGAAAATAACGGTTATGACTTGGCCGAATATCTTGGTTACGCCATACGCCATGAGAAGATAAAAGAAAACATATACGCCCTGAATGCTCGGGTCTCCGTAATACTGAATGACAAAGGCTGTCCAGACCACTGAGGCTGCCACGGTAAGCCGCATCAGGCCGATACCCGGATTATTCCGCGTGTATAACGAAGGGAACCGGGATACGCGCGTTAATGCCGCCCCCACAACGGCCGCCACCCCGGAAATAATCATGATTAGGATTTCATCATCGCTCATTCCAATTGTCCTTGTTGTTTATGCGTGTAGTTGATTCTTCTTATCAGCCATCCCCTTATATCAGGAAACATATTCGATTGTCTTTCCTCAGGATATCATATTAGAACAACAAAATAAAGAAAACTGCTTGAAGACGAAACAACATTGCGGATTCCTCGCTCAAAGAAAATTCTTGAAAACTATAGAATAAAATCCATAATAGAATAAAGTTTCTTTCTTTTTCAGCGCACTATAAGTAAGGTTTAGAACATTGATATATTATGATAAATATTATAATAA
>JAKLHG010000043.1 GCA_022710255.1 Candidatus Hydrogenedentota bacterium | reverse complement strand
CGTGCTCCTGATCACTTCCTCCGGCGTAGTGATCCCGGCCCGCACCTTTATCCAGCCCGAAGACAGGCACCTGTTCGACCAGTATACGGTGCGCATATTCGCCTCCAGCCAGCCGCAACTGGTCGAACTGCGCATGGTGCGCTCGGAAACACATCCCTTCTGGGTCCGCCTGGGAGCGGTTGCCGCCAGGGACAAGGACAGGGCCGGAATCTGCCGTATGGTCGTGTCCGATATTTCGGAACACAGGCAGACAGAGGACGCGCTGGCGAAGTATGAAACGCGGTACCGTGCGCTTTACGAGTCCACCGGCGATGCCGTCATGTTGTTGGATGACAAGAGCTTTTTCGACTGCAACGAGGCTACGGTGAAGATGTTCGGCTGCAGCAACGCGGCGGAGTTTTGTACCAAGCATCCCGCGGACTTGTCGCCGCCCCGCCAGCCCAACGGTATGGACTCTGTGCTTCAGTCCACCCGGCACATCGCGACCGCCCTCTCGTACGGGGCAAACCGCTTCGAGTGGGTACACAAGCGGTGTGACGACGGCAGGGAATTCCCTGCGGAAGTCTTTCTTTCCCGCCTCAAAGTTGACGGGCGCTCCGCCGTTATGGCGATTGTGAAGGATATCAGTGCGCGCAAACAGGCGGAGGCCGCCCTGGCGCGCTATGAAACCCGGTATCGCGTGCTGTTTGAGTCCACCCGGGATGCGGTGATGCTGCTGGACGAAAGAACCTTTTTTGACGCCAATCCAGCGACCCTGGCCATGTTCGGATGCCGCAACGTGGCGGAATTCTGCAAGATGCATCCGGCGGACGTTTCTCCCCCGTATCAGCCGTGCGGTATCGATTCGCATACGCTCGCCAACCGACGTATTGCCGAAGCGCTGGAAAAAGGCTTTTATCAATTCGAATGGATCCATCGGCGGACTGACACCGGGGTGGAGTTCCCGGCCGAGATACGCCTTTCCCGCATGCATATGGACGGCCGGCCCATGCTGCAGGCGGTCGTCCGGGACATTACCGACCGCAAGCAGGATGAACAGAAACTGCGCGACGCCCATGGCCTGCTGGAGCGTCGGGTCCAGGAACGGACCGCGCAACTGCAGGAGGAGCTTGAAAAACATCGACACACCCAGCTGGCCCTGCGGGAAAGCGAACAGCAATTGCACAACCTGGCGGACAACCTCCCCAATGCCGTGGTTTACCAGGTGGTGGGCGAGGTGGACGGCGCCCGGAAGTTTACCTATGTCGGCCATGGCGTGGAACGCCTCAATGAAGTTTCCGCCGAGGACGTGAAAAGAGACCCGGAAAAACTCTACGGGCAGGTACTTCCCGAATACCGCGCCATCGTGGAGGCCCTGGAAAAAGATGCCCTGATGAAAAAACTCCCGGTACGCACGGAGGTGCAAAGCCGGCTGCCCAGCGGGCGCATACGCTGGTTCGAGTATGCCTCCACGCCGCGCCAACGGGCCGACGGCACGATGGCGTGGGACGGCGTGGAAGTGGACATTACCGCCCGCAAACTGGCGGAAGAATCGCTGCGCGAAATGAACCGCCACCTCGAGGAGGCAACCGAGCATGCTCAGCAAATGGCGGTCGTGGCCGAGGAGGCCAACAACGCAAAGACCCGGTTCCTGGCAAACATGAGCCACGAGATACGAACCCCGCTCAATGCCATCATCGGGTATGCCCAGTTACTGAAACGGGACGGCTCCCTTACGGAAAAGCAGCTGGAAGAAATCACGACCATCTACCGCAGCGGAGAGCATTTGCTGGCCCTGATTAATGAGATCCTGGACCTGTCCCGGATCGAGGCCGGAAGGGTGGAACTGAACCCCACCGCCTTCTGCCTGCGCGATATGCTGGAGGATTTCGACCGCATGTTCCGCTTTTCCGCCGAGGCCAAGGGACTGGGCTTCGCCCTGGATTGCCAGGACAACGTTCCCTCCTTTGTCAAGGCCGACGCGTCCAAACTGCGCCAGATATTCATCAACCTGCTAGGCAATGCCGTGAAGTTTACCGGGGCGGGCAGCGTCATCATGCGGGTCGGGGCGGAGTCCGGCCCCGAATCAATGGAAAGCGGCTCCCGTGAGGTGCGCCTCCTGGTCGAGGTGGAAGACAGCGGGCCCGGTATTCCGCAGGAGGAACTGGACCATCTTTTTTGCGGCTTCCGGCAAACGGAGGCGAGCCGCCGCAGCGGCGGCGCCGGGCTGGGCCTGGCCATCAGCCGGCGCCTGGTGGAGGCCATGGGCGGCGAACTCTCCGTGGAGAGCGCCGTCGGCCGGGGCAGTTGTTTCCGGTTCAGCGTCCCGATGACCCTTGCCGAGGAAAGCGAGGCGGTGCCCCCCCTGGAGGAGGAAAACGAGACGGCCCCCGATCCGGCCGCCGCGCGGCCCCGCGTACTGATTGTGGACGACAACGCCGACATGCGCGGCCTGCTGCGCGACTTGCTCGCGGCCGCGGGCTATGAACTCGAAGAGGCCGGAAACGGCCGCGACGCCGTGGAACTGTTCGAGCGGTGGGCGCCCGATGCCGTGCTGATGGACATGCGTATGCCCGTCATGGACGGGTACGAGGCCATCCGGCGCATCAAGGCCACCGAAAAAGGGAAACAGACCGTCATCATCGCCGAGACGGCATCGGCCTTCGCGGAGGACAAAGAGTCCATCCTGCAGGCGGGCGCCGACGGCTATATTTCCAAACCCTTCCGCATGCGGGAAGTTCTCGCGACACTGAAGACACTGCTGCTCCAGCGGAACACCGGCATGCCCGCGCCCCCGGAAGCATGACTGCGCCGTTTCCCGGACAAAGCGCCCGCGTCGGCGTTTTGCGGCACCGCCGCAAGATTGCTACACTAGGGCGGAGCCGCTGAAGGCAGCGCTCCGGGTGCGGTAGCCTCCCTGCCGCGACCGTATAAAAGGAAAAGCCGTGTTCCCGCGCCGCGGCGCCCGGCCCGGGCCAAACCACCGCTGCAAGCAGTGAAGTATTCATGACCGCCATCATTCAACTAGAACAGGTGACCAAAACCTTTCCCGCCCGCCGCGGCAGCCGCGACCTGCGGGGACGCGGCGGGTTCGGCGACTGGCTGCGCGGACGCCGGGAAGAAAGGTTCACCGCGCTGCACGATATTTCCCTCAATGTGGCGCCGGGCGAATCCCTCGGCATTATCGGCCGGAACGGCTCGGGAAAAAGCACCCTGCTCAGCATCATCGCGGGGGTCACCCTCCCCACGTCAGGCGTCGCGCACGTGCGCGGCCGGGTCGCCTCCCTCCTGGAACTCGGCGCCGGGTTCAATCCCGTGCTCTCGGGCCGGGAAAACATTTATCTCAACGCGGGGCTCCTCGGCATGCGCCACGCCCAAGTGGACGCCGTGTACGACGACATTGTAGGCTTCTCCGGAATCGGCGCCTTTATTGACCAGCCGGTGGAGACCTATTCGAGCGGGATGTATGTGCGCATCGCCTTCTCCGTGGCCGCTTTCGTGAATCCCGATATCTTCCTGGCGGACGAGGTGCTGGCCGTCGGCGATGCCGAATTCCAGCGCAAGTGCCGCGCCAAAATCGGTGAACTGCGCGAACAGGGCAAGACCATCGTCTTCGTATCCCACGACCTGGGTTTCGTCAACACCCTGTGCGAGCGCATCGTCCTGCTGGACAAGGGGCGCATGGTACAGCGTGACACGCCGCAGAAAACCATCACCTGGTACCTGCGCCAAGTCGGCCGCGACAAGGGCGTCCACACCTTTGCGGCGGGCGAAGACGAAGCCGTCCATTGCGACGGGCGCATCGCCGTGTTCCACTGCGGGGAAGAGGTCAGCGCGGCCGACGGTTTCCGCATGGAACTGGCCTCGCTGGAACAGCGCCACACCAGCACGGACGCGGATTGGGAAGTGGTCGAGGGCGGCCCGGACGGGTGCCGCATCGCGGGCAGAATGATGCGGCTGCCCCTGCGCCTCCTGTGGCGCCTGCGTTTTGACGGCGGCCGTTTTGTCTGGACCGTCGCGATAGAGGCGGAGCGAGACTGTGCCCTGGCCGAAATCACCGCCCAACTGTTTCTGCCCGCCGCGTACACCCGGTGGATCTACGGGGACGTTTCGGGCGATTTCCCGCAAATCACGCCCGCCGACACCGAGTGGAACGTTGTCGTGGCGCAGGAAATGAAAACCCCCGTGACCGCCGTGTTGCCGGACGATGGGGACGCCCTGCCGCCCCTCGTCTTTCATCTGCGCCGGGAAAACCCCTTCTTCAGCCTGTTCTGGGCGAACACGAGTTACATGAACCATGGCAGAGTGCTGTGCGCGACGGCACACTTCCCCGAAACGGACCGCAGCTTCGCCAGGGGCGTACACCCGCTTCTCGAAATCGCCATGGAAATGAACGTGCCCCGTGACGAGGTGGAAAAGCGAACCAGCCTGGACCGCATCCTCGACTGCGGGCGCTTGAGCGCGCGCTTCGACAAGGGGCGGATACGGCTGTCCTGGGATGGCGCTGAACTGACTGCCTACCTGCACGTGTACGCCACCATGCTCATCAACCAGCTGTGGAACGACAGCCAGCATCTGTTCTGGGGAGACGTGGAAGCCATACCCGGCGGCATCCGGCTGCGGGGCGAGTCACGGCGCTTTCCCTTCGCCCAGGAGTGGGAAATCACGCGCCGGGAAAACGCTGTCGCCCTGCGCATCATGCTGGACGTCCGGGAGGAACTGGAGGTCCAGGAATACCACACCAGCGTCGTGTTGCCCGCGCGGTACCGCCGCTGGAAAACGGACTATGAGGCGGCGGAGTTCCCCGAATATGACGCCGCCCTGGCCAATTGGATACACTGTAACCGCCGGTATGACGCCGGCACGTTCATCACCGCGCAAGGCGATTCGCTGCACGCCGTATACCTCAGGACGGACGAGGCGGCGCCGCCCGTGCGCATGACCGCGCTGAACACCTCCTTCGCGGAGCATGCCCGGGTGCTCCAGGCGCTATGCCCGTCCGGGCCCGGGCGCCTCCGTTTCGCCCCGGGAAAACAGGTATACTTTTCAGGCACGATCGGTGTGGAAGACGCGGCCGCAGCCGCGCCGGAATAAGGGCATCCCATGGAGCCGACAGCAGTACAAAAAACCACCCGGCGGGTGCTGACCCGCCGCGGCGTGGTCTGGCTGGGCCAGACCTGCAATCAGCGGTGCTATTTCTGTTACTTCATCAACCGCATCGAGGACCACAAGCATCCCGAGCATGCCTTCATGTCCCTGGACAAGGCGCGCCGCATCATGGATACCTTGCGCCATTTCTACGGCAATCGGTCCGTGGACATTCAGGGCGGCGAGCCCACCGTGTACCAGGATATCCTGCCGCTGGTCAGCCATTGCGCCAGGATCGGCCTGTATCCGACCCTCATCACCAACGGGCTCATGCTGGCGAAGACGAACGAGGTCGCCCGTTACCGGGACGCCGGGCTCCGGGATTTCCTGGTGAGCCTGCACGGCGCCGGTGACATCCACGACGAGGTGGTCGGCGTAAACGGCGCGTACACCAAAATCATGGCTGCCATCGAACAGATGCGGGCGCTCCGGTTCCCCTTCCGCCTGAACTGTACCATGAGCAAGCCCGTCGTGCGCACCCTGGAAGAGGTGGCGCAAAAAGCCATCGACTACGGCGCCCTCGCCATGAACTATATCGCCTTCAATCCCTTCAACGACCAGGAGACCGGTCGCCGCCGCACCGAAACGGTGCCGCGCTACAGCGATATCATGCCCGCGCTCACGGCGGCCATGGACCGGCTCGAAGAGGCGGGCGTCGAGGTGAATGTACGCTACCTGCCCCTGTGTCTGGCCGAACCGCGACACCGCAAGAACTTCTACAATTACCAGCAGCTCTCCTATGACCTGCACGAATGGGATTATCAAAGCTGGCTGTGGACCATGATGGCCACCCAGATGATGCGTGACGGGAACCCGGCGCCGCCCTTCAGGCTGGGCGCGGGCGCGCGACGCCTGTACTGCGCCGACGCCGCACACCTGCGCGACGCTTATGAACGCAGCCCCTTCCGACGGGGACTCAAGTACCGGGCCCAGCGCGTGCTGGCCCGGACACAGCAACTCGCCGTCGGCAAAGAGACCCTCTACCGCAACGAAGCCGTCACCCGCGCGCGGGAAGACTGCAACTACAAATACGACGACCAATGTGCCATGTGCAACGCCCGCGAGATCTGCGACGGGTTCCACGGCGACTACGCGGAGTTCTTCGGCATGGAGGAAGTGCGACCCATCCGGGACATCCCCTTTACCAACGACCCCTGCCGCTTCATCCGCGAACAGGAAAAGGTCGTGCTCGCCGAGGACCAGCGATGGGCGCTATAGTAGGCGTACCTTCCCAGGTGCGCCAAAAAGGCAATATATCTGCGTGGGCGTACCTTCCCAGGTGCGCCAAAAAGACAATATATCTGCGTGGGCGTACCTTCCCAGGTGCGCCAGTGTGCGATGCAATAGTCCGTGATGTTACCCGATGGCGCACCTGGGAAGGTACGCCTACTGGCCATGCCGCCCTTGAATAACGATACGAACTATGAACGACACAAACGAAAATAACGACGCCTTATGCCTGGCGCCGCTGCCGCCTTTGCGCGGCATTATCACCGCCGCCAATGCGCGCGGCGTCCCCCATGATTGGACGACCCTGCGCAAGTGGATACGCCTCAACAGCCGGGTCTACAAGACCGACCGGATCGACTTGCGTATGTCGGCCCGTGAAGCGGACGCCTGGCCCGCCCTGGCATCCTTCGCCCGTCGGGAGCGCCTGCGCCTGTCCCTGCGTACCCCGGCCAATACGCCGCCGGACGCCCTGCGCGCCCTTTTGGATGACAGTCCCCATGATGTCTGCCTGGAACTGGCGGAGCGCGACACCGCCGCACTCGCCCGCTGGCTGGACGTCCTGGAAGAACGGGACATTCCGGCGCGAGTCGTGCTCCTCGCCACACCCGATCTGCTGGGTGATATAGAAGACCTGTCCGAACAACTGGGACGGACAAAAGCCGTCACCATCACCGCCTTCGACCCGTTTTTTTCCGGCGCGAACGCCACGGATGAACGGCAGGGGGTGGCCATCTTGTATAAGGCAAATGTCCTGGCCGGCCTGGCCGCAACAGTCGGCGCGGATGTTTCCCTGGTCGGATTCCCCTTCTGCCACGTCGAAGGGGACAACCTCGACCAGGCCATGAATAGCGGCCAGTATTTTCTGGACCACTTGCAGTATCACCACGGCTCCTACCAATTCGCGGAGCGCATGTACCGCCACGGTTCGCAGCGAGTCACCGCGGCCATCGAAAATCTTCTGGGCCGGAAAAGCTCCATCCATACCCGCTTTGACAACGCCCTCTTCCCCTGGATTGAAGGGCATACCCGTTTCCTGTTCTGGATATGGGCCTGGCATAAACTGACCCGGCCGCTGCGCTTTTTGGCGCCGAAACCGCGCCCGCTGCCAGAAAATGTTAACGCTTATGAGGCGGCGCTCCAACGCTACCGTGAAAAAAGGCGGTATGCTGAAGGTCCGGTCTGTTCCGGGTGCCGGTATAGAGTCGTTTGCGACGGCCTCACACCCGGTTTCCTGGAACGTTTCCCCGGCGTGGCCGTGAATGCCGTTCCCGGTGAACCCGTGGCGGCCGCGCCCTGCCAGACCCGGACGCGGACACGGTATTATGACGACCTGGACGCGGAACGGGCCCGCCTGCCCGAACGACTCGCCCGGCTCGCCGAGGATACGCGAAGGCTGCTGCTGGAAACGCCACCAACCCGTGAAATCTGCCCCGATGATTACGAGATCGTCGGCCGGTATACCCATCACATGCCCGGTGCCGTCCGCTGGTTGTCGTTCGTGCGGGATGAATTCGTCAGCACCGTCCTGACCCGCGTGGAACCGCCCTTCACCCTGTCGTTTACCGTGGGCGGCGGCATCGCCTCTCACGCCGGATTCTCCTTCGGCCGCCACGCCCGGATTGTCTGCCCGCTCATCGATTATTCCCACCGCCTGACCCTGGCCGTGGATGCTGACGGCGGTTACGCGCTCCTGCGCGACGGACAAATCGTGCGGCCCACGGAATTTGAAGCCGCCGCACACGTGCCGGCCCGGTTGGGCGGCATTCTGGAACCGCGCCTCAACCTGCACAACATTGATGGCATGATCCTCACCCAGGCCGTGTCGCTCTGGGAAGGGCCCCAACCGCTCCGGGAAACCGCCGAAGACGTGAAGTATTCCGTGGTCATTATCAACTCCCGCTACACGCGCCGGCTGCAGGCGACCCTGCTGTCACTGGCCCATCAACAGGGCGTTCGCGACAACCTCTTCGAGGTCATTATCGCCTACGTGCCCGGCATCGACGCCACCGACGACCTCATTGACAGCCTGACGGCGGCCCATCCCGGCCTGCGCCTCATCCGCTTCCCTGTCGCCGAGGGACTCGCCCACTCCAAGGGCTTCATGATCAATGAATCCATGCGCGCCGTATCCGGGAAACAGGTGCTGCTCATGGACGCCGACATCCTGTTGCCGCCCGATATGTTTGTCACCCTGGAATCCATCACGGAAGACCACCCGCTCATCGCGCCCGAAGGCCGGAAAATGCTTCCCCCCGACGTCACCGCCAAAATCCTGCTGAACGAAGTACAACCCTGGCGCCAGTACGAGGAACTTCTAAACGGCCCCGGAGAACTGCGCACCCGTGAAGCCGTCGCCATCCCCATCGGCTTCTTCCAATGCGTCCGCCGCAACGTCCTCACCCGCATCCCCTACCACGAACTCGACCACTTCGAAGCCTCCGACTGGCACTTCGGACGAGAAGTTACAGAAACCTACGGCCCCGAACACCGCATGCAAGGCGTCTACGTACTCCACCTCGACCACGGCGGCAGCCAATGGTACGGCACCCATAAGCATCGGTGAAGAAAGCAGGCCTATCACTTCTGGAATAAGACTTGAAAACAAATACTGCCGGCTTTGCCGGGGGTTATCGATTTAACCGATTGTTATGTACCCTACAAACTTTACAAAAAGTATGTGTGCGGCTAAAATTAAAAACAGGGCTCTTTTAGAATTTCACGAAAAGCGTTAAGATACTGTGCTTCATGGTCGGGGCTTCTGTAACCGAAGGGAACGGTTGCCAGTATCAGCCGAACGCAACGACGCCCTGAGATCACTGTGGCTACTGTTTTCAGTGGCCGATCCATGTTTCTAATTTGCGGATATAAAAGCAACGTATCGACCGTTTTGACATCAGCAAGGGAAGCATAGGCAAGGGCTTGATGCAAGTCCGCTCGGTGTTCCCCACGAATTTCTTCCGATAACCCTGACCAACCATGCTGAGAAAGAAGCTCCAGGTGTGGTTTATATTTGGCGTCTATCCATACGATTCGTTCAGGCCCTTTTAACTCTACGTCAGGAGCCAAAGAGCCCATAGAGCGAACAGACCCCTGCCAAAACAAAGAACGTCTTGTGGATGCGAACGGACTGGAAGTCATCCCAAGTTGACCTGCAAGAGACGAGGCAAAGGAGGCAATCCAAGCCTCCCAGACGCTGTCAATTGAAATGTCCCACGAAAGTCCATCCAGATTTCTTGCACCACCCAAACCACGTTCTTCGGCCACCCACATCATCGCTTCACGAGCATTTGAAATCCATTCCGATGTGGCGGTTTCAGTAAAAAAGGTTGATACGGGGTGCATTATCTTTCCTAAGCCGATAACTGAGAGTAATTCCTCGGCTCGATTGAGCAAAAAACGCCCAGGCAGCGAAAACGCGACTGTATTCAATTCTTCCTTAAGGCGCAGCAGAGTCCATCGAACTGTAGCTATTAAATCCGGGTCATCATCAGGTTCTGTAAAGGTACAGGGAAATTGTGTCCACTGCCCTGATGGTACTTGTTTTTTTGCCCAATCTGTCCATTGAATCTGGCCACGAGGACTTTGACGGATTTCGGCTTTCTCTACAAATCCTCGTCTACGATGTTGCAACAGTTTGGCTAGTCGCTGAATGACCGGTCCAGCAAGAACCCACGGAGGAACTTCGCGGGCGGAACCTGGGACTAAGGGAGCGCCACCCAATGTTGGCTCGACAGAGTACCCAATTGCGTTAAAAATGGATCCCAGATTTGACCACTCAAAACGAGGTTCCACCAGCAAACCGGCCACAACTTTTCGCGTTGCCGGATTGAGTAACGGGATAGCACCGATACGAGGGCCCGGGGTTAAGCGTACATGGAGGTACGAATCAGTCCGCACCTCAACGCGCAGGTTCAGACGTCTTATACAGGCTTCATTGGCAATAAGAAAGGGTTCAACCCAATGAGTACTTACCACACCAATATCCTTGGCACTTATCGGGACAGGGTTCCCGTAGTCCTTGGTCTTAAATAAAGGTTTGGACACCGATTCTGCCTTCATCCAGGTGGCAGGATTTCGGCCATATTTTTTATTTCTTGAAGCCAAGTATCTCAGCCTCTATTCTGTCTGCAAGACCCGCAATAGCTTCGCTTGCTACTCCGCAGATTTTCTCATCAAGATAATGGCGCAGCAAGGGCAGGAGTTCATACTCCATCCTATGGGCTACGCGCGTTGGCCGGTCTGTTTTCTCTAAATCAGGTCGTGGGTCAAGAAAGTAGGCATGCCCTGGAACCAACCGCAGGGTATCTTCATCAGCCATCTCCGCAAAAGTATGAATTACATCTAAAAAAATACGCTTGGCTAAATCAACGCCCTCCTTTTCAACTACATCGAGTGCAGGCCACATCTCAATAAAGGCAAATCTCCTACGAATGGCAATATCCATTCTGGCAATACTCCGGTCAGCGGTGTTTCGGGTCCCGAGTACAAAGAGATTTGGAGAAAGGGTAAATTCTCTTTTGTCTCCATCAAGCGCGTGGGGCAAGCAAACCGAACGTGCGGATTCACCTGACTCAAACAATACAATTGCTTCGCCAAGAACACGCGCCAAATCTGCACGATTTATTTCATCTATGACCAGAACGTGTTCTTTGTCCTTGGAAATGTTATTCGCCTTAAGTAGGTCACCGTGCCGAACTTCAAAAGCCAAGCCTTCTGAAGTCGGCTTTGGAAACAGACCGATTACAAAATCTTCATACGTTCTTGCCGCATGAAATTGGACATGGGTCGCTGACCCAATCTTTTTCCCTATTCTGTAAGCGAGGCGGGTTTTTCCTGTCCCGGGTGGTCCATCAAGAATTACAAACCTTCGCTCACGCAATATGCTCAATACACTTTCTTCTGAAATGCTTGGAAATACGGAGCCTGCAATATCATCTAGACGTCCTGCCCACCGCTTTCTCGCATCCCCTGTCAACGGCGTATTGTGCTCATGAAAGAAAAGGTCGAGGAGGTCAGCGACAGCGAGTGCATCTTCTTGGGAACGAACAACTGTAGCAGCGTATATAAACCGACCATATGATTTTAGTGCTGCTGCAATTTCTGGCCACTTTTGAGATACAACAGCGGGGACTTCATTTGTGATGTCAAGTAAATCAGGCTTAACCCATATTCTCCCACGACTAAGTCGTGATAAAGCTTTGAGTCTTCTTCCATGGCCTGGGCGCCCAAGAATGGAGGTATCTGCACCAAAACCCCCAGTACCAATAACAAGCACAGCTACGCTCCCACCCTCTCCGGGAAACCATACGAACGATGTGCCTTGATATTGTCCACTCTTCTCATTATTTTCAGCAGTAATCCAACCCGCGTAGGATGCTACATCTTCTTTCTTCTGCAGGTTAACGCGAATTTGGAATCGCTCTTTGTTGTAGGAAGCACTATGGTAACGTTCATCGTACACACTTTCTAAAAGTTTATCTACCTTCTCTTCCTTGTTCCCCATGTAGGCCCAGTTCTGTCCTTGGACCATACCTTCAATAAGTTCATCAAACTTCGTCATGTATTTTCCCTAAAAGTTTTTACATATCTTGGTTTCAATTTTGCAATCGTAAACAGTAACTCCCACGAGGGATGCCCTCGGTTTTCTTCCCTTGCGCGGCGTGAAGCCTTTTGTTCAGCCATGTCCTGTGTGTTTCATCGGCCTGTTCTTTCTGGTCCTTTAGAAACTGTTACAGTTTCTCTTCCGTATCGAGCCCCATTGCTTGGGCCGCATCTTCGCTTAAATGCTTGATATACATGGTGGGTGTATTCCTTTCCGTTTTTCCTCATCTATGCCAGGACCGTCCGGGACAAGGATAAGACAATAGCAGGGCATCGTTCCAGATTTTGACAATTGAGTCGAAAATAGGGAAGTACTATTTCAAGGGCAAGGACATTCCCAAGAGGGACGGGTGGGCTTGCGCCATCACTCCGGGATGGGCCCAAGGGGTATCGTGGTCCGGTGGTGGCGCTTCGCTCAACCATCGGTCCATGGCCTTCACCCCTGCCAGGGGAACATTGTCTTCCGTTTATGGCAGGAGGTGAATCTCCAGGGATGCGGAGTTGTACATCGCGAACACCGGCGCTGCCAAATGGAAATCAACAACCACCGGCAGAGCCGGTGGTATGAGGAGGGCTCCCAAAAGGTGCCTCATGAAAACAACTAGCGATTCCGTCTCAAAGCCTTGTTATCCATCTTATCACGACCAAGCCTAAGTCATTCCGGTTTTTTCGCGCGTCTGGACGCGTTTCAAAGGAAGTACCGTATAGGCGCGAAAAAGACCGGAATCCAGGTTCATAAGACCACGGAAGGTAATAAAGGGCGCGGTGTACAAGTCCGGAAGACCCCCTTAGGCGCCTCCATCTGGATGCCGGTCTTTTTCGTGGTAGACCGGTAACAGCTCTACGCTTCGTCCGGGACTTCGCCCGGAAGAAGAGGCACCTTCGGCGCAACAAAAAAGTATCATCGTCTTTCATTACAAACAACGCTAACCACGGTCATTCCGGTTTTTTCGCGAAGGTCAACTTGGGTCAAAGAACGGTACTGGACAACGCGAAAAAGACCGGAATCCAGATTGAGCCCGCTGTAATGAATACCCAGTTCCCTTCTC
>JAKLHG010000429.1 GCA_022710255.1 Candidatus Hydrogenedentota bacterium | reverse complement strand
TGAACCGGGGGCCTTTCGCGCCGGGAAACAAGCGCATAAACTCCGCGCTGAAAACCATATTATTCAGCACCCTTGCGGGGTATTATGCCAGATTGGCGGGCGGCAGTGAAATATTGTTCCCGGCGTGTGTAATGGTGCATTCACACGCATGGTGCATCAGCGTCTCGGCATGATAGGAACTGCGCACCAGCGGGCCGGCCATTACAAAAGAGAATCCCAGTTCGCGGGCTTTTTTTGCATACTGGGCGAATTGTTCCGGTGTCACATAGTCCATCACTTCCGCGCGGCCGCCACGCGGCTTGAGATATTGGCCGATGGTAACCGCATCACAGCCTGCCGCGTATAGGTCAGCCAGGGTGTCCATGACTTCAGATTCGGTTTCGCCGCAGCCCGCCATGAGCCCGGATTTGACATGGCATGTTTCCGGAAGCAGTTCCCGTGCCATCCGTAACACCTCAAGAGAACGCGTGTACGAGGCCCGGGGATCACGCAGCAGACGGTGCAGGCGCGGAATCGTTTCCACGTTATGGGCGAATACGTCGGGCCGCGCTTCCGCGACGCGCGCTACACGGTCCCGCTGGCCGCCGAAATCAGGCGTCAATACCTCGATGGAAATTTGCGGACAGCCTGCGCGAAGAGCGCGGATGACCTCCGCGAAATGGGCGGCGCCGCCATCGGGCAAATCGTCCCGGGTCACCGAGGTGACCACGGCATGCCGCAGTTCCAGCAAATGTGCCGCCTCGGCGATGCGGCCGGGTTCGTCCGCCTCTGGCGGTGTGGGAACGCCTGTGTCCACGCCGCAAAAGGCGCAATTCCGGCTGCATATATTGCCGAGGATCATGAAGGTGGCCGTTCCCCGGCTCCAGCATTCGCCCTGATTGGGACACTGGGCGCTGCGGCAGACTGTGTTCAGCGACAGGGAGGCTAGCAGGTCGCGCACCCGGTCTACGGCGCCTGGTTGTGGCCAGGCGAGGCGCAACCAAGGCGGCAACGGTTTTCGAGACGCCGTAGCCACAGGGTCGGTTTTGGATGTGGGAGGTTTTAAAACCATGACCCAGTATAGCATGTTTCGTTACGGTTCCTGAAAGGGGAGTTTGCTCCGGAAGTCGAAAAACCTTTATTGTATGGGAACTTGTGGTTAATTATTTTGGAGGATATCCGGATGAGCAGACCCTATCGTTTTCTGGCTTTTGATCTCGGCGCGGAAAGCGGCCGTGCGGTTCTTGGCGTACTTGAAGCAAACCAGCTCTCCCTGGAGGTGGTGCACCGGTTCCGCACCGAAGGCCTTACCATGCTCGGCGTGCGCCAGTGGGACGTGGCGCGTATTTATGAGGAACTGTGCGAAGGCCTCGCCCAGTGTGTTCGTCTGCATGGCCCCGACCTCGACGGCATTGGCGTGGACACCTGGGGCGTGGATTTTGGCCTGGTCGCCGCCGACGGCGCCCTGCTCGCCAACCCGCGCCATTACCGGGACAAGCGCAATGAAGGCATGCAGGAATATGCGTTTACCATGATGCCCCGCACGGAGATATACCAATCTACGGGTATTCAGTTCCTGCCGTTCAATTCGGTGTACCAGCTGCTCAGCCTGAAAAAGGCGGACTCGCCCCTGCTGGATGCGGCGGAATCGCTCCTGCTCATGGGCGATTTGTTCGGGTACCTGTTGTCGGGCAAAAAGGCCTGCGAATACACGAACGCTTCCACCTCGCAGATGCTTAACCCCTATACGCGCACATGGGATGATGCGCTAATCCGGAAACTCGGGCTGCCGCGGCGTCTCCTGCTGGACCTGGTGCCGCCGGGAACGGTGCTTGGCCCTGTGCGCGAGGAGATTTGCGTCCAGGCCGGCCTGCGGCCCGGCGTGCCCGTTATTGCGCCGGGTACGCACGACACCGCCTCCGCGGTGGCCGCCGTGCCCGTGATGGAAGACGCTAAGCCCTACGCGTATTTATCCAGCGGCACCTGGTCGCTGCTGGGCGCGGAGCTGGACGCCCCTCATATAAGCGAACAAAGCCTTGCCCAGGATTTCACCAATGAGGGCGGTGTGGGCGGCAAAATACGGTTCCTGAAAAACATCTTCGGGTTGTGGCTGGTCCAGGAATGCCGCCGCGCCTGGGAACGCGCCGACGGCGCCGCTCTGGATTATGGCACCCTGACCGCCGAGGCGGAACAGGCGCCTGCCTTCCAGGCGATTATCAATCTCGATGACGGCCGGCTGATGGCGCCGGAAGACATGCCGTCCCTGATACAGGCCATGTGCCGCGAGGCGGGCTATGACGCACCCAAAAGTCGTGGCGCCATTGTCCGCTGCGCCCTGGAAAGCCTCGCCATGAAATACCGCACGACCCTCCGCAATCTGGACGACATCCTCGGGCGAAAGACGGAACGTCTCCATATTATTGGAGGCGGTGTGCAGAATAAACTGCTGTGCCAGATGACCGCGGACGCCTGCGGCATCGAAGTGGTGGCGGGCCCCGTCGAGGCGACGGCCTTGGGGAACATCGGCGTGCAGGCCATGGCCGCAGGCGCGCTGGACGGCCTGGGCGCCATGCGCGCCGTGATCAGCCGATCGGTAAGCCTGGAACGGTACCTGCCGAAAGACACGGCCTCGTGGGACACCCTGGAGAAATAAGCCACTGTCAGTGGCGGGAGTAATGGAGCATGAACAGTCGCGAACGCGTGTTGAACCTGCTGGGCGGCAAGGCCGTGGACCGGCGCCCCGTCATGCCCATCACCATGATGTTTGCCGCGGACTACATCCGCCGGCCCTATGGCGTGTATGCCGCCGACCACCGCGTCCTGGTGGAAGGCCAGCTGCGGGTGGCTGAGGAGTTCGGTTTTGACCACGTCTCCTGCATTTCCGACCCCGCCCGTGAAGCGGCGGACTGCGGCGCGTCCGTCGCCTTTTACGACAACCAGCCGCCTGCCCTGCGCGAGGATTGCGCGCTGCTGGCGGATAAGACAAAACTCGCCGGGCTGAAGGTTCCTTCCCCCCTGGGCGGCGGGCGCATGCATGATCGGGTAAAGGCCGCGGCGCTGTTCAAAGAAAAAGCGGGCAACGACAGGTTTATTGAAGGATGGATCGAGGGGCCCTGTGCGGAGGGGGCCGATCTGCGCGGCATCAACACGCTCATGATGGATTTTATCGAGGACCCTGTGTTTGTGGAAGACCTGTTCGCGTTTGTGCTCGAGATGGAGCTGGCCTTCGCCCGCGCGCAACTCGAGGCTGGCGTGGATATCATCGGACTGGGCGACGCGGCCGCGTCCCTTGTGGGTCCCATGATTTACGAACAGTATGTCTGGCCCTGGGAGAAGCGGCTTGTGGAGGGCATTCAGGCGATGGGCGGCAGGGTGCGCCTGCATATCTGCGGCAACACCCGCCCGCTCCTGGCCGCCATGGGCAGGCTGGGTTGCGAGATGGTGGACCTCGACTGGATGGTGCCCGTACGCGACGCGCGTGCGGCCATGGGGCCGGGCCAGGTGCTGGCCGGCAACATGGACCCCGTAAGCGTGTTGCGCGATGGGGACGTGAACACGGTTACCGGCGTCCTGCAGCACTGCCACGCGGAAGCGGGGGAAAACTACATCCTCGCCGCAGGGTGCGAAGTCACCCGAGACACGCCTCATGATAATGTTCGCGCGTTTCTTGCGTACGCGGAGCGGGCAGGATAACCCCGGGACCACAGATAAATTTAAACCAACAGGTCCTGCCCCATTTAAAACATGAAGCGCCATGCCTTGGAATGGTAAAATCCGGAAGGCAGGTGAATTGTTTTTATGCCGCCCAGTTTCGGTGAATACAGGCAAGGAATGAACCAGATGCCGTTATTTGCATATATTTGTAAAAAGTGTAACGCTCAGGTTGAACTGCTGGTACAGTCTAATGAACATGTTGCGTGTCCGTCATGCGGTTCCAAACGAATGGAACGTCAAATGAGCCGTATAACCCCCCGCAGCAAATCGGCCCCGCAGCCGTGCTGTTCCCAGTGTT
>JAKLHG010000428.1 GCA_022710255.1 Candidatus Hydrogenedentota bacterium | reverse complement strand
GCCGCGGCCGGGACCTCTTCTGGTTGTGACGTGGTTGTTTCCGGCGTTGCCTGACTCCAGACAATGGAAAAGGGAAAATAACAGGTAGTGGCTAACAGTATTGCGACTGTGACCATGCCGTACGGGCATAACTGGCGTTTTACTGGCATTTGTTTTCTCCCTAGAGATTAAATTGAGTCTGGGGCCTGTCGTTCAATGGAAAGTAGGGTTATCAACCTTGAAACCCCGGCACTGGCACCAAAATTATATACGACTTTCAGACTCTTTGCACGATAAACAGGTTTCTTTAATTAAAAATACGGGAAGGCAAAAGGTAAAAACCTTTCGGGACCTCATTTTACTCGATAGGATACTTTCGCATGATGTCATTGATGACGTTCCGCTTGTACAGCTGGTCAAAAGCATCCGCGACTTTAGGATCGAAATGGCGTCCTTTTCCTTCTGAGATCTTGGCCCGTGCCACTTCTCCGGGCCAGGCATTTTTGTATGACCGGGATGAGGTGAGCGCGTCAAACACATCCGCCACCGCGACAATCCTTGAACACAACGGGATTTGCGTACCGCGTTTCCCCGCAGGATATCCCGTGCCATCCCAATGTTCATGGTGGCAGGCAGCGATATCACGTGCGGTTTGGAAAAAGGATTTTTCACCCAGTATTGCGGCGCCTTTTTCAGGATGCCTTTTCATCTCATTCCATTCCTCAGGCGTCAGTTTTCCTGTCTTTTGAAGGATGGCGTCCGGAATGTGAAGTTTGCCCACATCATGCATCATGCTTGAATACCCGATTTCAACCGCTTCTTGCTCACTTAGTCCCAGTTCACGCGCAATTGCTTCAGAATAAAACCGCACACGCTGCAAATGGCTTCCCGTAACATTGTCCTTGGCTTCGGCCGCCATGGCCAGCATGTAAATGGCTTCGATTCCCATATCAAAAATCTGCTGTTCAAGCCGCTTCATTTCCGTTATATCCCGGGAAATGCCAATGTACGCGAAAGGAGTGCCCTGGTCATCCCGAATTTGGGAAATGGAGAGATTGGAATGCCATAATTCTCCCGACTTTTTCTGATTTATAATTTCACCACGCCACCAGCCGCCGGCCAAAATGACCTCCCACATTTGGCGGTAGGTATCCGCCGTGGTGTGCACGGACTTCTGTATACTGGGCTTCTGTCCCAGCACTTCCTCGGCGGTATAGCCGGTAATCTTCAAAAAAGCGGGGTTTACATATTGAATAACGCTTTTCATATCCGTAATGACGACTAAATCGACAATGTTGTCGAGTGCATACTGCAGCGTGATTTGGCTCAACACATTCATACTCCTATCTCCTGACAATTTCCTTAAATAATATGAATATGCCATATTTCAGGATAGGCTAATCAAATTCTCCTACCCTTGTACGCCTCTGCCGGCGTTATAGTTTCATTCAAAATAGAGAATTAATGACAAGATTTGTACGGCAGTCATACATCAGGTAAAATACAGGGCATGGGGTTCCCCTTCATTTTGTGCTTTGTTTGATGCCGCCATACGGTAAGAGGCAGGGGGCGGAGCATGGGGTTGCTGCGTTCATTTTAGTATAACCTATTTATGAGGTCTTTTGGGCGGTCAGCGAAACGTCGGTGAACGCCCGTTGCCGGATGGTGCGAATTACCGCGTGCCCGTGGCGAATCCCCCTGTTTGGTAAGTTGACTATTAGTGGACGGACTTCCAGTGTATTCTTTCTATATTGCATGCAGAAACCATATTTCCGAGCGGTTGAAAATCTCTCAAACTACCGGTCCCATTTTACTTGCGGTTGTCATTGGTATGGGTGCCGGATTTACGGCGTTGGGACTGCGCTACGCCATTGACTTCATGCAATACTTGTTTCAGGAATGTCTAGGCGGCGCCTTAAAGTCCTGGGCAGGCATTGCCTGGACGATTCCGGTTATCGCCCTGGGAGGGCTCGTTGTCGGCCTGATTACCAAATATATGGCCCCGGAGACGAAGGGCCACGGGGTGCCGGAGGTGATGCTCGCCGTGGCGCGCCTGGGTGGCCGTATCCGTCCGCGGGTTGCCCTGGTTAAGATGGTCGCTTCCGCCATTACCATTGGTTCCGGCGGTTCCGCCGGCCGGGAAGGGCCCATTGTCCACATTGGTTCCGCGCTGGGCTCGTCTATCGCCCAATGGCTGCGCCTTCCTGACCGCATGGTTATTCTTTCCGTGGCTTGCGGCGCGGCCGGTGGTATTGCCGCCACCTTTAATGCTCCGATGGCGGGGGTCATGTTCGCCCTGGAGGTCATTGTGCGCCGTTTTACGGCCCATAATTTCGGGCTGGTAGTCATCAGTTCCGCATCGGCCACCATGACTATGCGCCTGTGGTCGGGGGTCGGCGATTACCCAAAATTTCCCCTGCTCACCAATTACAGCCTTACCAGCACCTGGGACCTGTTTTTCTTTCTCGGGCTGGGTGCCCTTGCCGCGCTGGCAGCCCATGCCTTCGTCAATTGTCTGCATGCCGTGGAATATGCCGCGGAAAAACTTAAAGTACATGAAAGCCTGAAACCCGCGCTGGGCGGTCTGCTGGTAGGAATCATCGCCTTGTGGACACCCCAGGTCATGGGCACGGGATACGAAACCATAGAAGCGGCCCTAAACAATCAAATCATGGGATGGTTTCTGCTTGTCCTCTGCTTGGCGAAAATGGTCGGCACCGCCTTGACTGTGGGTTCAGGGGGTGCGGGCGGCGTATTTTTGCCGTCGTTGTTTATCGGCGCCATGCTTGGAGGTTCTTACGGATCCTTGATAAACAACCTGTTTCCAGGCATTGCTTCCAGCCCGGGCGCCTATTCTTTGGTGGGGATGGCGGTGGTATTTTCCGCGGCGGCCCATGCCCCCATGACTGCCATCCTGGTGTTAATCGAGATGACGGACAATTACTACATCATTGTACCCCTTATGAGCGCCACGGTCATGGGCACCTTTATCTCCCAGCGCATCTCTAAAGATTCCATATACACTGTAAAACTTACCCAACGCGGTATACGCATTACCGACACCCCTGAAGTAAACCTGATGGACGCTGTTACCGTGGGCGCGGCTATGGACCGGGATATCGACGGCGTGCCTCCAGACATGCGGATTTCCGACCTTATCCAGAAAATGCGGGCCACTCACCGAAGCGGGTTCGTCGTAGTCGATGACTCCATGAACCTCTTAGGCATTGTCACGGCCAAGGATGTGGAAAACGCCATCCTAGAAAAACCGGCGGAATCGCTGACCGTCGGCGATATCTGTACCCGAAACGTGGTGGTATGTCGTCCCGACCAAACGCTCAGTGCCGCCTTGTCCCAGTTCGGCGTGCACAGCTATGGCAGAATCCCGGTGATCGACCCCCTTGATCCTACAAAAATCATAGGCATTGTGAAACGACAGGATGTCATCACGGCATGCGTACAGGCACGCATGCGCAGCGACGCGATGGTGGCGCAGGCGGAGGCGTATGAAAACTTATCCCGCAAGGCTGCCATGACCCTGGAATCAGCCACGGTGCATGCGGGGGCGGTTCTTGCAAATGTTAGCGTCCGAAACGCGAATTTTCCTGAGGAGGCTATCCTGGGCGCTATACGGCGCGGTTCCGCGACGGTGGTGCCCCGGGGCTCCACCCTGATCCATCCCGGTGATGAGCTGATCCTGTTGACTACGCAGGAGAAGTCCCCTCAGATACGGGAATGGCTTACGGAAAAGACGCAGTAAAAAAAGCCGAAGAAGTGTTCTTGAGGCGAAACAAAGGATAAAACAAGATGAAATACTTTAAAACATCCCAATTCGTACCGGATAAGGGCGATGCATGGACCTACTACGAATGTGACGACAGTGAAAACATCATGAGACAAATGACGTACATTCCGGAAACGGGAGAGACGGAACGTATTCCAAATCCGATTGTTAAACGGCTGTATCGTCCTGACAAACTGCAACCTGCTGCTGAACAGGAATTTGTCGGACTTTGGAACAAGGAATAATATATGT
>JAKLHG010000427.1 GCA_022710255.1 Candidatus Hydrogenedentota bacterium | reverse complement strand
CGCAGATTCCGACAGCGCATAAAGCCAGTGAAAAGGAGTACAATGGCGGTGAAGGGTGCCTATCGTGGATAA
Organism: Candidatus Hydrogenedentota bacterium; assembly: GCA_022710255.1. Lineage (GTDB taxonomy): Bacteria > Hydrogenedentota > Hydrogenedentia > Hydrogenedentales > CAITNO01 > JAAYBJ01. The sequence goes on along the minus strand of JAKLHG010000427.1, from coordinate 3,946 downwards.
GAGATAAAACAGAAAGGGTAGTGTCATGAGGCTGCGCCATCTCCTATATGTCATGGGTGTTTTAATTCTGGCAACCTCAGGTTGCATGCGGGAAACGGTGAGTCCTCAACAGGTATTGGATAATGCGGCCGCCACCTACCAATCACTGGAGACGTACAAATCCTCAGGCAGGATTGTCTCCGATATTGACACGGGAACTACGAAAGTAACAACGGAAACCTCATTTACCGTGTTGCTCAAGAAGCCGAATTTATATCTCATTTCCTGGTCGCAGAAACTGCCGAATGTGCCGGAGGCGCAGACAGGTGCCGTATGGAGTGACGGCACGAAACGTTATCTCTACATTAGCGGCGTCAGGGCCGCTTGTCCCATGCCGGATGACAGTTCGGCCCTGGGCGCGGCGACTGGCATTTCCGGCGGCGTCGCGGCTACTGTTCCGTTTATGTTTCTTCCCATGGCGGGACAGTCCGGCGAAAACGTTTTTTCACGCCTTGGCACTCCGGAGATGGGGGGGATGGAAAAGGTGGGCGGTGAGGACTGTTTCGTCTTGTTTGGGCCTACGCCCATTTCACGGGAAGAACGCTTATGGTTTTCCAAAGCCAGCGGGGTGATGCGTCAGTGCAGCCGTTCTCTTGAAGCGCCGGACACCGGCCGGAAAATGCCGGAAATGGACGATGCAAAGATTGAAGAATCACTGAAAGCGATGGGTGAAAAAACTACGGAAGAAAACAAGAACAAATATCGTGAAATGATGCAGGCAATGGCGAAAATGAGCATGAAGGGCACTATCACGGAAACCCATGAAGAGATAAGTTTCCCCGACCTCACACCGGCGGACTTCCAGTTCGCGATGCCTGAAGGTACCCGCTTACAGGAATCCTTTGATGCTATGATGGCCCTTGTCCGTCAGGAACGGGAAGCCGGAAAGTCTTCCGTAGCCGCACCAATCAATCCGCCAAATCAAAACGGAAGTCCTGATAAGGAACTAAGCGACGATGCCGGAGAAGTGCCTTCCGATATCGTTCCGGACAGAACTGTGGAAAACAACACCGATGTCCTGCGCGTACCCAGCGTGAATAACCCATAATCGGTGATGCCAGGTATTTACGAGCGTGCGCCGTAAGTCGAGATTGCTTCGCTTTGTTCGCAATGACGAAGATGCTTACCTCGTTGATATTTAATAAGGCAAAGTACTCGTGTCCAGATTAGGATTGTATTTTTTGGTTTTGTTTTTCACCACCCAAATGAAACGCCACCCATTCCTCTCCACGTTCATCGTTGCCTGAATAATTCTTATGTGCGTAGTAGGCGTACCTTCCCAGGTGCGCCATAATTCCACAAGTATAGGAATTGCCCCTTTCTGACGCACCTGAGAAGGTACGCCTATCTGAAGCCCGGCATTAAATGCCGCTGCGTTATCCTGACTTGGACAGGACCGTCCCCCCCCCAAAAAAAAGGTACCCTCAACCTGAACATGAAAAATTAGCGTTAAAAACGCCTTAGTTTGAGCGGGGATACATCTTAACCCTGTCTTAATTTGGACAGCAAGACGGCGAAAAGGACTTTCTTACCGGACCTCCCCACCATCATCCATTGGCGTTCATTTTCAAAGTTAATCCTGAACCGCGCCGGTGGCTGCCCCACTTTTTGCGGGCACAGTAGAGAAGACCGAAAAAAGCGGGATAGGGGGGACCCATGCCCGCTTTCGCCCCCCCCTCGGTGGCCTTTCCTTTGATGTAAAACCAAACCGGAAAAAGGAGAGTCAAATAAAAAAGTTTAGTGAAATAGAAAACACCCTATAAGAGTATCTTAGAGAGATGACAAGACTTTATTTAATGCTGGTACTGCTGGTTACCGCGGCCGCAGCGGCCAATGAGCAGCCGCTTCTTCTAAACCAGATTCAAGTTATCGGCACCCATAACAGTTATCATTTGCGTCCGCCGGATGTGATGCTGGAAGTGGCGGCATCGGTGACAAACGAGGCTGCCAGCATGGATTACAGCCATGACCCGCTGGATATACAACTGGACAACGGCGTGCGCAGCTTCGAACTGGATATCCAGCCTTTCGCTGACGGATTCCATGTGTATCATGTGCCCATTATCGATGAGGAAAGCACATGCCCCATCTTCAGGGACTGCATCGCCACAGCATGGTCATGGTCACAACGGCATCCGGACCATGTCCCTATCAGTTTCCTGCTCGAATTCAAACTGCTGGAGTCCCTGGTCGCGGGAAAGCCTCTGCTCAATGCCGATAAGGTGATGCTGGAAATGCTGGAAGGCGAGATTTTGTCCGTTATTCCCCGGGAAAAAATCCTGGCGCCGGACGATGTCCGGGGAGAGCACGACACCCTTTCTGAAGCGGTGCGCACGCAGGGTTGGCCATCCCTGGAGAATACCCGCGGCAAAATGTACTTTATCATCCATAACCGGGACAGTCTGCGGGAAGCGTATACGGAAGGGCGCCCTTCCCTGGAGGGCAGGATTATGTTTGTGAATTCCTCGCCCGACCAGCCTGATGGTGCGTTCGCGGTGGTGGATAATCCCTATTCAAAAAAAATTCCCGACTATATTGCCCAAGGCATGATAATACGTGTCCGCGCGGATGCCGGATTGGAGCAGGGGCGTACCGGCGACGTAAAGGGGCGGGAGGCTGCCTTTGAGAGCGGGGCACATATCATCAGCACGGACTTTCCTCGTGGCCGGGCAAGCGCGGACACAGACTATTGTGTAGAATTTCCCGGTGGCGCGGAAGCCCGGAATAACCCGGTAAACAGCCCGTCAAGGCTGGCGGGTCCTCTCAACGGGAGTTTTGTCTCCACTGGAAGATAACTCGTCCCGGCGTTTGCCTGAGGGGGAATTTCTGGAAAGTCAGCCTGTTCCTTTCCTTGAGCGAATTCATTCTGAAACCTTTCCTCCAGCGGGGATATGGTACAATAAAACTACGCGGGAAAAACGATATTGTTTTTGAAGTTGCATGTATGGAAGGTCCCCGGGAATTATGCTGGTAATGGTAATAGGCGCCAAGGGTCAGCTGGGCACGGCCCTGTGCTCCGCGTTTCAGGATGGCGAAGTGATACAAGTGGATAAGGATACCGCCACCTGTGCGGTTGATATCCGAGACCGAAGTGCTGTGCATGCCTGTATAGATGGACTCAAGCCTGACCTGGTAATCAATACGGCCGCTGAACATGAATTAAAGGTTTGCGAGGCGCATCCCGACCATTCTTTCTCCGTTAATGTCTCTGGTGCCCTGTGGGTGGCCCAGGCGTGCCGCGCCGTAAATGCCCGGCTGGTTCATATCAGCACGGATTACGTGTTTGGCGGCGACTCCGCGAAAAGGACTGTTCCCTACTGCGAAACGGATTGTCCCAATCCACTGAACGTCTATGCCGCCGGCAAACTGGCGTCCGAGCATCTGGTTGCCTCGAACTGCGATAACCATATCATTGTGCGCACGGCGGCCTTGTACGGTCTGGCGCCGTGTCGCGGCAAGGGGGGACGTAACTTTGTGGAAACCATGCTTGCCCGGGCCGCTGCCGGCGGCGAAATCCGGGTGGTGGACGACGAATTTACCACACCCACCTATACTGCCGCACTGGCGCGGCAAATCAAAGTGCTGGCGGAATGCGCGGCGCCGGGTCTTTACCATGCCACCTGCGGCGGCGCCTGTTCCTGGTATGAATTCGCGGAAGCTATCTTTGAAGAAATGGGTATACAGGCAAATCTGGTGAAATCTAAAAGCCTGGAGTTTCAATCAGAAGTTAGACGTCCCACCTACACCGTTCTTGAAAACAGGCATGCACGGGAGGCCGGGCTGGACGTCATGCCTTCGTGGCGTGATGCATTAAAAGACTATACGGCCGCGCGCCGCAGAGCGGCGGACGCAGCCGTATAGGCGTATTCTCTTGCTGACTCTTATGCCGGTTCTTTGACGTCGGGAA
>JAKLHG010000426.1 GCA_022710255.1 Candidatus Hydrogenedentota bacterium | reverse complement strand
AGAAACCATACTTTCACTAACCCGCAGCACTGTCTCCCTGCCGCAAACACTGGCCACCACGTTACTGCCCGCTGAAGTGGAACTGTATTCGCTGGAAATCAACGACCTCCTGGTATCCTTCTTCCCGGGAGAGCCTTGTGTTGAACTGGGCCTTAACCTGAGAAACCTTGCTTTGGCGAGGGGCTATGCCGCACATTTCTCCGTAGGGCTCAGCAACAATTATCTGCTCTATTTTGTACCGAGGCACCTCTATGGCGACCTGACCTATGAATCCTCCATGACCTTTTTCGGTCCGGGCATCGAAGACTGGTTTTACGAACAGTTTCAGGAGATGATGAAGCGTCCCGCCCCCGAAACAGCGCCCGACGCAGAAGCTGAACGCGCCACGATTACGGAGAAAGAAATTGAAGGCGGCAGGCTCATCTCCGTTTCGGGCGCGCCGCGGCAGGCGGGTAAATTGCGAGGAGAATTGTTTGCCGCCGATATACAGCGTCTCTACCAGGAACGGGTGATCGCGCAGGTCGAACTGGGGGACTGGGTGCCCGATTCCGGGCTGTGGGGTTTCCTGCCCGGCTTCATCAATGTTCCCGCCCTGGCGCTGCCCATGCTGGGCATGGGTTCGCGAAACCTGCTCAAAGGGCTTTCTTCTGAACTGCTCCTTGAGATGGAAGGCATGGCTGAAGGGGCGGGCCTGCCCTTTGACGGGTTATGGCTGCTGCAGAACGCGCCCCTCTACAATGATTTTCCGGACAAATCGCCACTCTACGCCGCGCCGATATGCACCATGTTTGCCGTAACGGGAGAACGCGCCGGTGCGGAAGGCATCATGGTGGGGCGTAACCTGGACTGGGCCTTGCAGGAAGAAGCGGTGGTTACCCGGGTGCGTCCGGAGACGGGCCACACCTTCGTGCAGGCGGGGTTCCCCTGGAATGCGGGCCTTTTTACCGCTATGAACGGCGACGGGCTTGTCGTGTGTATGGAACGCCTGCGGCCTTGCACGGAAGCGCTTCCGGAAAAATCCCCCCCGGAATTCATCTTACGGGATTTGGTCCAGGGGGCCAATAGTTTCACCGAAGCGGTGGATGCCCTGAAAGCGCTGGACCATATCCGCGACGTACATGTGCTGGTGGCGGGATTTGACAAGGATAAACCGCGTGCCGTCGTGGTGGAACTCGGCGCCAAACCAGTGGTGCGTGAGGAAGAATTCGGCATTCTCCTGGGCGTGACTCCCGATAATGCGGCCGCCCCGGAAACAACCCGAACGAGGTACGCGACGTTGAAGCAGCATCTTGATTCCCAACCGGAGGAATGGCGTGAGGACTTGCAGCAGTTGCTTACAGGCGGCGGGTTGCCAGCCTCGGAAGGCATACAGCATATCTGGAATTCTCAAACGAGGCACAGCGCCGTAATACTCCCGGCAACACGCACCCTGTATATCGCCTTTCCTTCAGACTCCGGGGTTGCCGGCAGGTTCACCGCCGTGACCGTTGCGGGAGAAGAATCATGAGCGAAACCGTACGCAACTATTCATGGGGCTCCTCCTCCAGCAGGCGCCGCCGGGGCCCGCGCAATCGAGGCGCCCGCATTGCCCGGTTTCTTCTTCCGGTCCTGCTGGCCGCGTTGGCCTGGGTGTTCTGGATCACCCGGGACAATTATGCCATGGAACGCTTCATTTCCCGGGACCGCGTGTATGAGGCCTATATTAATAACATCGTCGCCCGCCGGCATGATGTCTTTCAAAGCAATATCTGGCGCCTGTTGCCCGAGGGCTCGCAGGCGAGGTCGGTAATCAACTCCGTGTCGGGCAAGTTGCCCGTGCCGGAGTGGCTGGTAAATAATCTCAGCGCGGGGTTGTGCCATATTTCCGGAACCAGTTTTGACCGGTCTGAAGACATTCTGGTGGCGACAAGAATGACGAGGATAGGCTGCCTTGCCGAAAGAATAATTCGCCGGTTCGGAGCGGTAACCGATGACTATTCCGGCGGCCTGAAACTCCGCCATATCCCGGAAGCCGGGTTGTATTACGCAGTTCGCGGGCGAACTCTGCTGTTTTCGGTTTCCCGGAACCGTTTGATTCAGGCATTGACACTTGCCGAAGCCGACGCGCTGGAGCAAAGTGAATTCGAAGAGGGTATTCGCATGGCCGGCGGAGAAGACATCTACTGCCGGTTAATCCCCGATTCCATCTCCATGGCGTCCAAACCCTTTGACAAACTGGACCTTGTTGTACGCTTTGAGGAAGATTCGGTCAGGATGCTGGTCCAAGGCGACTTTTCGACGGATTTCCAGGAGAATTACGGCGTTCTGCTACGGGCGCCCTCGAAGCCGTCGCTGCCGGCCCCCTTCGCCGCCAACGCATCTATAGCTCTAGATTTGGGTCAGCCGCTTGCCAAATTTATTGAGGCCCTGTCACACGTGTCCTTGGAAACCGGCATGATTCCCCAATGGCTTTTAAACGCCTACAAGCCTGCACAAGCGGGAGATATTATCATATCCATGGAACCTCTGGTAGCCGCGGTTCTTGCCGAGAGCGGTCCCCGTATCCGGATAGGCTGGTTCGGCTTCGACCACCTGGAAATGGTACCGGCGCCATTGCTGGCATCCACCTTTGAAACCGGCCAGGAGGGTGTTTTGATGCTTTACGACGGCATCATTGCCCCCCAGGGCCCCAAAGAAATCGATCTCGTGCCGAGAGTAAACCAGGACATGGTGGTACACGTGCCCTTTGTCGGCGGGCCGAACCTGAAGCCGACCCTGGCTCCTTTCAGCGACGGCTTTATTCTAAGCTCCAGTTTTCCTTTGGCCGCCGCACTCAAGAATACCCCGGAACTGACAGGCGAACTCAATCAAAATGGAAACATCTATGTTTCTATAAAACCCCGGGAAGCGGTGCAGTCGTTGGCGAACGCCGCCCGGGAACTCACTTTCTCGGGCCTTCTGAAAGGATTTACCCCGGAGAGTCTGGAAGCCACCGCCGCACCCTGGTTAACCGCTTCGGAAAGTCTTTCGGGTCTGGTGCTGCTTGCTTCCTGGAGCGAAGGTAAATTAAACGCCCAAGTAAGAATCAGCCTGCATCCGGTTCCACGGACCACAGCCCCGCAAGCAGAACAGGATGCCACAGCAATAGAATCGACCACCCCATGAACAATATTAAGATTATAACAAAGAACAGAAATGCCTATCATGAATATCATGTGCTGGAAAAAATTGAGGCGGGTATCACGCTGCGGGGAACGGAGGTCAAGTCGATACGCGAGAACAGCGCCATCAGCCTGAAAGAATCCTATGTCGATTTTTTAAAGGGAGAAGCATGGCTCATAGGATGCCGGGTAAGCCCTTATAAACAAGGCAATATCAACAACCACGACCCGGAACGGGCGAGGAAACTGCTTCTGCACAAGCGCGAATTGAACAAGCTGGCGCGGCAGGTGGCCGAAAAAGGAATAACGATTGTGCCCTTGGCCGCCTATTTTAAGCAGGGAAAAGTCAAGATAGAAATCGGGTTGTGCCGGGGCAAACGCCTGTATGATAAACGGGATACGATCAAACAACGGGAAGCGGACCGGGAAATGGAGCGGGCGGTCAAACACAGGAGATGAGCTTTGGTGGGAGGATTTGATAGAATGGTAGTGTTATAATGGAATCCGTTCGCATGTTAGCCGATTATCCTATAGCAATTAAGGACTACTTCAAGGAGTCACTCATGAAACAAGCATACTATATCGCAATCCTCTCTGCCACAGTCATTCTTTTCAGCGGCTGCGCCACCACAGGAAAAGGGCCATCCGATGAAGAACGGATTCAGATGACCCTGGACCAATGGAGCGCCGGACTGGTCGAACAGGATATGAACAAATTCCTGGGCACCATATCGGAATCCTTCAAGGCCGGCCCTGCGGAAAGCAAAGAAGCCCTTGCCGAATTTATCCGTCAGGGAATCGAAGCGGGATACCTTGACGGCGCCGAGGTAAGCAGGGAGGAGGCTCAATATACCCTGGAAGAATCTTCCTGCAGTGTCTACC
>JAKLHG010000425.1 GCA_022710255.1 Candidatus Hydrogenedentota bacterium | reverse complement strand
CCTGAAAGAACCTGTACAGCACATCTTCAGTGAAACAAGATCGGGTGTGATTGTGAATATTGACGTGTCGCTACTCGCCGGTGATTTCCCAGCAGAAGTAATGCTGGTGCGTAATGACGTAAAGCCGAATTTTTCAGCAGCGGCACGCACTACTTTCACGCCTTCAGCCATGACTTCCGGACCGGTGCCATCACCTGGTAATAAACCGATATTGTATTTTGCCATTGTGTTCTCTCCTGTTTTTCATGGTTTCTTCGTTCCCAAATTCAATTTGGGAACGAGCAGTTACAATTTGGGAACAAACCTTTTTTTTGCGGTTGGAATTAATAAAGAGGATTCGTGACGGCTATACTTTCTTTGTGTATGCGCCCTTGAATCCAGCGGTCAACTTACATGTACGCCGTGTTCACGGGCATAGTCGCCAAGCGTTTCGCGAAGCATCTTGCGTCCTCGATACAATCGCGACATCACCGTTCCCAGGGGGCATTGCATGATATCCGCAATTTCCTTGTACGACATGTCTTCCATGTCGGCCATAATTACGGCTTCCCGGAAATCGGACGGTAACGCTTCCACAGCCTTGCGCACCGGATCGTCTACCAGCTCCAGCAGATCACTCCGGCTTCCCGTTTGCGGCTCGAAAAAAATATCGGGATCCGGCATGGTTTCCGGTGATGCTTCTATGCCCGATAATTCGACTTCCATAGGACGGCGCGATTTGCGGCGGTACTCGTTGATAAAGGTATTACGCAGAATCGTAAGAAGCCACGCCTTGATGTACGTGCCCTTCTTAAATTTATCGTGAAAGCGCAGGGCTTTCACAAAGGTGTTCTGGGTCAAATCTTCCGCATCCGCGGGGTTTCGGGTCAGACGCAATGCAACCGCATAGAGCAAATCTATATGCTCCAGTACCAGATTCTCGAATTCCTTGGAACGTTGTACGGTTGCGGTCTTCAAAAACGATACCCCGGTTATATACACTTCTCCCGTCAGGCGGGACCCATTGATTTGCGCCCGTCTGCTCGAACTTATTAGAAATATATCCTAGCAGGAATACAGGGGAATAATCAACGCACTGCCCCTTATTGGATTCACCTCTGGGTGGATGGTTGCGCCTCGGAATTGTCTGAGACAAGCCCGCCTTCATTCATTGTAGCAGCGTTGAAACGAAATTGTTTGCAATATGCGCCAGTGTTGGCGGCCACAGGGAAGAACTACGCAGGTAGAGCCAGCCCGCTACGAGGCTGAAAATGAATACGCCAACGGTGTTGGTCAGCACATTGATTGTGAACCCTTCATGGGTTAACCAGTAGGGCAGGTGTACGCCGACAAACAACAGGGACGTAAGCAGGTTGGCGTATCCCTTTGGCATGAGGGTCTGGAACTCTTTTAACAGCAACCCGCGGAACAGGACTTCTTCCATCCAGGGAGAAAGGAAATGAAAGAGTACACCGGATAGTGTAAAGGCGGCTGCAATGCGCGTGTGGGAGAGAGTCTTGCCTTCGACGAGGAGTGCAACGCCGATGATGATACCGAGGAACAGGCTCATTATGCCCAGACACGAGAGCCATTGTCTTGTTGTAGGCATGACGGACAAGCCCAGATATTGGTAGGGGGATGCGTGGCGCACCCAGCGTACAAACAGGAATGCTGCCGCCACCCAGAGCAGAAACTTCACCAGACTCGAATAGACGATGCGAAGTGTATCTGATGCGATAGACTCGTCAATGGAATACAGGAATGTGGCGCGGGCGGACCAGATGACAAAGAAGCATATAATGAACACTAAAAGTTCTATTGCGATGCGCTGTTTTGCAGTTGTCATAATGTGGTTTTCCTGTAATGTATCATTACCTTATTTCCGAACTACCGTTATAAACACAAAGAAGTTGAATTGACAACAAAACTACCATTACCGTCATTGCGAGGTACGAAGCAATCTGGGATTACACGATGACCTGCGAGATAAAGAGATTGCTTGTGCCTGCTAAGAAAGCGTCTTCTATCATACTGATACTCAACCATATCGTCATTGCGAGGTACGAAGCAATCTCTTTTGCAAGGTAGCCATCGTGTAGCATCAGATTGCTTCGTACCTCGCAATGACAACAACTGATTTTTGTATTCTAGTTGGGTTGCGGGCAACACCCGCATCAGTAATCTTCGCCCTTCAGGCTGTTCTTGCACGAGTCGCGCCATGCGTCGAGCGCTGCCTGCATGGTTGCAACAATGTCGGGATGCTCGTCCGCGATGTTGTGCTGTTCGCTGGGGTCTTCGACGATGTCGTAGAGTTCATAGCCGCCGCCCGCAACACGGATGATCTTATAGCGGTTGTCCATAAGGGAAACGCATCCCGCCGATTCAAAAGCGATAGGCCGGGGACGTTCCGCCATCTGTCCGTCAATCAGGGGCAGCAGGCTGACGCCGTCGTATGGGCGGGATTCGGTTTCCGGTACAGTATAGCCCAATACGTCCATCACGGTGGGGAAATAGTCGCTCGTGCTGCACGGCATGGTGATGGTGCGCGGGTTCTTGACCCGATCCGGCCAGACCATCAGCCCCGGCACCCGCACCCCGCCTTCATACAGATCGCGTTTGCGTCCGCGAAGACCAGCCGTTCTGCCAGGTGCGGTATCATCCCCTTCGGGGCCATTGTCGCTGCAGAACCAGAGCATGGTGTTGCCGTCAATACCGAGTGTTTTCAGTTCGGAACGGAGCCTGCCCACCTGCTCATCCATCGCCGTGATGCATCCGTAGTAATCCGCGTGTTCTTTATAACCGTCCGTATAGGGCGGTGCGGAAACCACCGGCAGGTGGCACGCATGAAACCAGATGACCGCAAAGAAGGGCGTGCTCTCCTGCGCCGCTTTTTGGATGAACGGCAGCGCACGATTCATGATCAGCGTGGAGTCATCGCCCAGTACTTCTTCCGCCGGAACCATCGCTTCCGGCCCTGTCCAGTAGTGGGTGCCGTAACTATCATAATCGCCCGGTTTCCAGTAGGTCGGCACCTTCGCTTCCGTGGAGAAACACACATCAAAGCCATTCTCCCAGGGCGGGGAATAATCGGCTGTGTCGCCGGGCATGGCACGGTTCGCTTCCTTAATCTTCGTGGTCAAGGTGCCCAGATGCCATTTGCCAAAATGACCCGTCGCATACCCCAACGGCTTCAACGCTTCCGCCAACGTCACCTCTTCCTTTTTGATATGCCCTTCATTGGCGAAGAAAATGCCATACCGGTACGGATGCCGCCCCGTAACACAACTCCCCCGCGTAGGCGAACACACCGGCGCCCCCGAATAGAACCGTTCAAACCGTAATCCCTCCTCTGCCATCCGGTCCAGATTTGGCGTCCGCAACACCGGATGCCCGTTATACCCCGTATCGCCCCACCCCTGGTCATCGGTCATACACAGGATGATATTCGGTTTGGTGACCGATGCATTTTCAGCAATGGCAACACGGGAAAGGAGCGCGCCCCCCGCAAACAGGGCGCTGTGGTTCAAGAAATCTCTTCGGGTAATGTTAGGCATAGTGATATTCTCTTTATCTGATAGTTGTCCAAGTCTTCCTTCGTTAGTATATCCCCTTTGGCTTGTTACTTTCCTGCAAAGCAACAATAATAGATTTGCCTGATTCTTAGTCCCGTTAGGGACGGTTGAATAATAGAGATGCCTGACTCTTAGTCCCGTTAGGCATTGAATAAAGAAGGTTCCTGACTCTTAGTCCCGTTAGGGACGATTGATAGTAGCCCGCCAGTTTAGTGGCGGGAGTTTTGCGATACCATCCCTTTCGTCCTGTAGGGACGGTTGAATAATATTGGTTGGCGGAAACGGTTGTGTATGTTTGGATTCAATCGTCCCTACAGGACGACCAAAGAAGGGGCATCGTGTTCCCGCCACTGAACTGGCGGGCTACTATCAACCGTCCCTAACGGGACTGACTTCCGGCGGTGACGCGGTATTCGCGTTATACGGTGCGGTTTCTGGTTGGTGAGTAGGACATTGCCTCCGAAGGCGATGGCAACTGGATGCATT
>JAKLHG010000424.1 GCA_022710255.1 Candidatus Hydrogenedentota bacterium | reverse complement strand
GCGCCCATATCATCCACGATGAGCGTGATTAGAATATTCCATCCCCCTTCATTAAAGGATAGCGTCTTAAAGGTGCGAACATGATTTCAGACTACACACAGGACAATGCTAACCGGGCCAATGCGTGGTCAAGTCTGCTACTTGTTCGTTTCGGATCGTTTATGTTGTGAAGCGCCCTGCCCTTAACGTATGATCTTGTACATGTTGTGCTTTTATATCCGAGATAGGCGTCCGTTAAGGCAATGAACAACGCATTTAGGCCCATCCATCAGACCTTTTTCCCATATAAGAAAGGTTACAGGGGTACTGCGGCAGCCTCGGCTTGGCACAGAAAACATGCAAACATTATTTATTCAGATGAACTGCGATGCGGCAGGACCATCAACGCCCTTCTGCCGCACCGCAAATACGTGGACACAGGAGAAGCGGCAGATGTTTGAACAGATTGAAATGGCACCAGCGGATGCGATTCTTGGCTTGACGGATGCCTTCAAAAAGGATCTGAATCCGAATAAGATCAATCTTGGCGTGGGCATTTACAAAGACGGGGACGGCGGCACGCCGACCCTTGAATCCGTCAACGAAGCTGAAAAACGCATTCTTGAACGAGGCGGCCCTAAAACCTATCTGCCCATCCCGGGGAGTCCCGCCTTCGGAGAAGCCGTGCGCACCTTACTATTCCGGGAAGACCATCCCGTGATCCAAGCACGACGTGCCTGTACTGCCCATACACCGGGAGGCACGGGCGCGCTCCGTGTCGCTTCTGATTTTATTCGTCGCTGCTTCGGTCCCGTGCCCGTATGGGTATGCAATCCGACCTGGGCGAACCATGGCGCTATCTTCGAAGCAGCCGGACTGTCGCTTAAAACCTATCCGTATTATAACGCCGAGGCCAAAAATCTGGACTTCACCGGGATGCTGAACGCCTTGGACCGGGCCAAAACGGGAGAAGTCATCTTATTGCATGCCTGCTGCCACAATCCAAGCGGCGTGGACTTGAGTATCGATCAGTGGCGTGAAACAGCCTCCCTGATTAAGCGCCGCGGGTTGCTTCCTCTTGTGGATTTTGCCTACCAGGGTTTTGGCGATGGTCTTGATGAAGACGCTGCCGGCGTGCGCCTCCTTTGCGAATCCATGGACGAAGTCCTGGTTTGCACCTCTTATTCCAAGAATTTCGGCCTGTATCGGGAGCGGTGCGGTGCGCTGACACTGGTTGCCGCCTCGGAGGACCGTGCCAAACGGGCATTCAGCCATGTTGAAAAGGCCATTCGCGCCAACTATTCCAACCCGCCCGCCCATGGCGGCGAAATCGTTACCACCGTCTTGAACGATCCTGAATTGCAAGGTCTGTGGAGAAACGAAGTAACAGCCATGCGAAACCGAATTAATGGTATGCGTGTCTTATTGGTGGATACGTTGAAAGATTTAGGCGTCACACAGGATTTTTCTTTCATAAAACAACAACGCGGCATGTTCTCTTTCTCTGGATTGTCTCGGGAACAAGTAGCGGCCTTGCGCGATCAGTATGCCATTTATATCGTTGGCTCCGGGCGTATCAATGTCGCGGGTATCACAGAAACGAATGTCCTCCCCCTTTGTCGCGCCATAGTCGATATTTTATAATTAAAGTCTTATAGAGCCATACGTTCCACGTCTATTCTGAAACAGCCGTTGTGTTCCTCTTATGTGGAGAGACATAGTGCACGATGCGCTTACCAACATACTCTTCGTTTTGTTTCTTTTCGGTATTGCCATTCTTGCGGTGAGTCTGTTCTTCTATTACAGGATGCTGCAGCAACGGACCTTTATCGACATCGCCCGAAGCCTCGGATTCCGATACTATTTCCGCAGTTATGCCATGCCACGCAGGTTCGACTTTCTCAGCCTCCATCGGCGGGGCCGCGGCAGGCATGCTTCCAATATTTTCCTCGGACGCCATGCCGGCTCTGAAACAGTGGTTTTCGACTACATGTTTAACCGCGGCTTAAGCACGGGTAAAAAATGGTATTACGGCAGCTTCTCCGTTATGTATCATGGGCGGAACTGCCCCTCGGTACGCATTTTTCCAAAAAACATGTTGCCCATGCTGGGAGCCGTTGTGGGATATAGTGAAATTGCCCTCGATGGGCATCCGCTCTCGAAACATTTTTCCGTATATACGACCAATACCGCGTTCGCCAGGTCCCTGCTGCGCGAACCCCTGGTGAATTATTTATCGCATCACCCTGGCCAGTCGCTGGAGATTGACCCTTTGTGGTTTGCCCTGGGTTCTCGCAACAACCTGGAGCCTGAAGACCTCCCCAACAGGCTCAAGCAACTTGAAATAGTACGAACCCTCTTGTCCTTGTGATGCCCCTGCTGTCATCCTGAATCAAAGTCCAGCGGAAACTGCTTCGGCATAGCAGGCCGCGGCCCGCATGAAATGGATGGCTTCGACTATTCTGTCCAGATCCTCAAACCCATAGGACAAGCGCAGCTGATAACGCCCCGTTTGCGCCAGGGGACCTTCCGGGTGCACACAAAATACCCCGGGGATATATATCACACGAGGATTTCGGGCGCCTGCGGGTCCGTCTATGGCGGCATCACCCGTAGACCGGGCAAGAAACCGAAAGAAGGGCGATGTCTCGTCCGTGGTTATGCCGCGCAGGGTCACGTAAAAATAGAATCCTCCCTGACCGCCCCGCATATCCTCCAGCCACGGTCCCAGAATTTCCTGCAGAACCTTTTGAATGCAGATGGCTTTTTCGTGATACCCATTATTGACCCGCCGCAATTGTGTGCCCATGCGGTGCTCAAGCATGTACGCGGCAACCTCCTGATTGGTCAAGGGGGCGCTGAAGCCGGTGTCGCTCGTTTTCTGCGTTATGCCCTTTAGGATGCTCCCGCGCGGACCCAGTATGAATCCAATCCGCAACGCGGGCGCAAGCACTTTTGATAGCGTGCCTATCTCGTAGGCCAGTCCTGCCTGGTCCATAAGCAGGGCTGACAAAGGCTTTTCAACGCTGTCATCATGAATCAACCATTCATACGCCTGATCGAAAAAGACAGGCACCGCGTGCCCGGAGCGGATGGACCATTCCGCCGCCAGATTCACTATCCGCCTCTTCCGTTCATTCGTTAAAATAACCCCGCTCGGATTGTTCACCGTCACGATGTAAATAAAGGAAAGATCTTCTATCTCAGAACCAAGTTGCTGAAGCCGCTCCTCCAATAAATCGCAGCGAATTCCGGCGTTGTCCTCCGGAACTGTAATGACCCGAAAACCTTTGCGTTCCAGGAAATTACAGTAGATGTAATACATGGGATCGGCCGTAATGACGATGCCGGGAAGAAAAATATCCGCGATAGCATCCAGGATGCTGGTCGCGCCACTGGGACCTATCGCTAAACCGTTCGCGTTCCAGGCATCCTCGGTCATGTATCCCAGGCGTTCCGACAGATAGAACCGTCTCAACGCCCGGATAAGATTGGGAGAACCCTGAGGACCGCCGTAATTGAAGGCTTGCCGGTATTCTTCCGGATGGGAGGTCACCTCCCCCATGGCTTCCAATAAACCGGATCTGGGAATAGTCGCCTCATTTACATAGCCCACGCCAAGATTGATATCCACGCCGTCGCGAAAGTCCGACGCAAAAGCGTCCATCATACGGTTTACCGGAGAGGGTTTCGCTGCCGAATCACCGTACCGTGACAACCGATAGTTCATGTTCAATATCTCCTCTACAGGGGTACGGAAGACCACTTCACGTTATTTTAAACCGCATGCGCGCAAAGGTACAACCGCTGCAACAAACTGGTTTGGAGCGATACCCTTTCGCTATGCATGGTCGCTTTCTTTTCCTGTGTGCAAAGAAAAGTATCTACGCTTCGTCCGGGACTGCGCCCGGAAGAAGAGGCGCCTTCGGCGTAGCATAAATGTACCATCGTCTTTCATTACATACAACTCTAACCACTGCCATTCCGTTTTTTTCGCGAAGGTCGACTTGGTTCGAAGCACGGTACTGGACACCGCGAAAAACCGGAATGCCGCGTTGTTTTTG
>JAKLHG010000423.1 GCA_022710255.1 Candidatus Hydrogenedentota bacterium | reverse complement strand
CCAGGCGCGCAGGGGCAAAAAGTATTTCTGGGACCTGTATGCGCCCGCGCGACCGCTGATACTTCCCGCCGCCCTGGCGGTCCTGGTTCCCTGGGTGTGGCTGCGCCGATATGGACGTTATTTTCTGCTTCCGCTGTTCCTGGCCGCTTATACGGCCTATGTTATCCTCGTAGGGGGCGACGGCCTGCCCGCGTTCCGCTTTTTCGCGCCGCTTGCCGCGCTGTTGTGCCTACTTGCCGCCGTAGGGGTAAGACACATCGCCCACTATCGGATCCTTGCCGCGGCGGTTGCGCTGGCTATCATGGGCCTCAATGTGTACCAGATGTATACGAACCGGGAAACCTACCAGCATGTTCGCCAAGGCGATTATGTCCAGAAGAAGGGAACATTGGTGGGCAAATGGTTGCGTGCACGCGCACCGGCGGATACCGTCATCGCAACCAATACGGCGGGCACCATTCCCTACTACTCCCGGCTCAAAACGATTGATATGCTTGGACTGAACGACCGGCACATTGCTGACCGGGAAACGCCGCAAATAGGAACGGGCTACGCGGGGCATGAAAAGGGTGACGGGGCCTATGTGTTCAGCCTCAAGCCCGATTTGATCCAGTTTTCATCGGCAAGCGGCAGTGAACGCCCCGGTGTGGAGTTCATCGGGGATAACGAACTGTACCGGATGGAAGGCTTCCGGAGTCAATACCGCTTGAACAAATATACCATGGAGGATGGAACGCCGCTATTTCTTTACGTACGGAAAGGTTCCCCCTTCATATGCGAGGACCCGGATTTGCTCTTCGAGGACTTTGAATCCGGAACCTATGTCAACTGGACCGTCACGGGCAACGCATTTGGAACCAGCCCCTCTACAGGCGCCCTGCCCGGTCAACGAACGGTACAAGGCTATGAGGGTACCTACCTGGCCAATAGCATGCACGAGGGCAATGAATCTCGGGGCCATGCCCGCTCGAAGCCTTTTATCATCCGACACAACTACATCCGTTTTTTGGCAGGGG
This sequence comes from Candidatus Hydrogenedentota bacterium, assembly GCA_022710255.1. GTDB lineage: Bacteria > Hydrogenedentota > Hydrogenedentia > Hydrogenedentales > CAITNO01 > JAAYBJ01. The sequence continues at coordinate 3,037 of JAKLHG010000423.1, read as the reverse complement.
GCGGCTACCACCCCAATGAAAACAGTGTCAGCCTAATTGTAAGTGGAGAACCGGTCCTGAGCCTGACCCCCAAAAGCGGCTACATCCTTGTTCCTGAAACCTGGGATGTGTCCCCGTGGCTGGGTAAGGAAGCCTCCATTGAAATCAAGGACGACACGGACTGTATTCGAGGCTTTATTCTGGTGGACGAAATTGTGTTCACGAATAAAAATACCTCCGTGGAAACAGTGGCCCGAACGTACTCCCATCCCCGGTTCGGCCTGCTGCCTGGGCTGATGCTGGGCGCCGCTGCCTGGTGCGCGGCAGCTCTCTATTGCAAACGGTCCCTGTCCCTGGCGGAAAAGTTGATTCCCCTGGCCTTGCTGCTCATGGTATTCACCCTGTATCGCACCGGGTGGGTATGCGATGATGCTTATATCTCCATGCGTACAGTTGACAATTTTACCCACGGGTATGGGTTGACCTGGAATATCGGGGAACGTGTACAGGCCTACACGCACCCATTGTGGATGTTTTTCATATCCGCCATTTACTATTTCTCTCATGACGCATTCCTCACTCTTATTATCGTATCCACTGCTGTGACCATGACGGCGCTTGGCGTAGCTATTTGGGGCGTCGCGCGTTCCCCCGCCGCAGCGGCAGCCGGCCTCTTCGTATTGATGTTCTCCCGCGCTTTTACGGACTTTTCCACTTCCGGTCTTGAAAATCCAATGACCCACCTGCTGCTGGCCTTGTTTATGACGGTATACCTGCACCGGCAATGGACACCAGCCGTGTTAGGACTGCTTACCTTGCTGGCCGCCCTGCTGTCGCTCAACCGGATGGACCTGGTACTTCTGGTCGCGCCTGCTGTTGCCTGGGTCTGGCTCAGCCTGCGTTCCTGGAGAGCATCATGGGCAGTTCTTCTGGGCGGGCTTCCGCTGGTATTGTGGATGCTGTTTTCCCTGTTCTATTACGGGTTCCCCTTCCCCAATACAGCCTATGCGAAACTGGGCGCGGGCGTAGCCTCTGGTGCCATGATACAGCAGTCACTGAACTACTATTCCCATACCCTGACCAAAGATCCCGGCACATTGCTCGTGATTGCCCTGGGTGCCGGCTGGCCGATTCTCGCGAGAAACGGTAAATTTAGCGTTCTATCGGCAGGTATCCTGCTATACCTCTTGTACATCGTGCGCATCGGCGGTGATTTTATGGGCAACCGCTTTTTTACGGCGCCCCTGTTCCTTTCCGTGTTATTATTAATGCGGTATGGGGGCAGTTTAAGCGCGGTATCTCTGGTGCCCGCGACAGCGGTCATCCTGACAGTATGTTGCCTGGCGCCCTATGTGCCGATTCTGTCCGGCCGGGATTTTGGAAGTAAATGGCAAAACCCCATCAGCAGGTACGGCATATGCAACGAACGACAGTATTACTACCACAGCACAGGGTTGCTTCATTGGACGCCGGAAAGGTTGATGCCCACCAACGGCTGGGGTGAAAGTATCGTAAAATACGCTCTGCTGGACCAACCGCTGATACGCGTTTACGGCATGATTGGTTTTCAGGGGTATTTCGGCGGTCCCAAGGTCATTTTGGTGGACCAGTTGGCGCTGAGCGATCCCCTGCTGGCACGCCTTCCCGCACTTTCGGCGCAGATGCTGCGTATCGGCCATCTGGAACGACATGTTCCAGATGGTTATTTAGAGACCCTGGTGACCGGTGAGAACCGGTTGGAGGACAAAAACCTGGCCGCATACTACGATAAGTTGCGGCTGGTTACCCGGGGCCCTCTGTTTTCCTGGGAACGCCTGAAGACCATTTGGGAAATGAATCTGGGAAAATACGAGCATCTCATTGATAAGAAGTTCTACCGGAGCCAGTTGCCGGACGCCTCCGCGCTTTCTTGATCCTAAAAACGGCAATTGACGCAGGAAAATCCTTTTTAAAGAAAGGACCAAAAGGACATAAAGGACGCACCAACCGGGAGAGCGTTTTACTGTCCTTTTGGTCGTTTATGTCCTTTAAGTCCTTTGGTTTGAAAACCGTTTCTGAATCCAACTACCGTTTTTAGTTTGATTAGTCCACTGTGCCATCACGGTGTATCACTTCCTTCAACCCGTTTCAGAATTTAGCGGTACAACTTCTGTTGTCGAAGTGATTTTGCAGCCTCCTGTTTTACTCCAGATCAGTGTCAGTTCAGCGCATGTTTATGGAACCACGTGGCTGTTTCCTGAATATTGGGCGGCAAGGCCCTGCAGGAACTGTTGCGTCTTCAGGCCGTTCCAGCGGACGGCGCCTGCATGGCGAAATACCGTGCGGCCTCCCGGCGCGATAATGAACGTCGTTGGCAAACTCGCGCGCTTGAAGTCATCAGGAATATCCTCTCTTTGAATGGTATAAAAAGGCAGTTTAAGCGTTTGAGTGTCAACCCAAGCCCGGACAACCGCGGGGTCTTCAGGCGATACCAAAACAAAGGCGATATTGGGAGTTTCCCGCAGCGCTTCGTAGAGACGTTCTATATGGGGGAACTCCAAACGACAGAAGCCGCACCAGGTCGTCCAAAGGTTAAAAAACAGTACCTTGTCTTTGAATTGCGACATGGGAACGTCATTGCCGTCCAAGTCATACAGGGTATAAGCATAGGGGTCCGTCGGTTCTTCGTCTGCAAGGGGCAGGGCAGGATACTCCAAATCCTCATCGGATGGTAGTTGTACAGGGTCGGGAAACGAAATCAGGTCTGGCCACGCGCCCCTCCAGTCCATGGACAAAAGAGTCGACCAAGGCGCCGCAAAAATCAGATACAGGGCAAGAAAGAGCGTGGCTTGAAATGTGCAAAACCCCCATATGGCACTCACGCCTGCGGGAACCGCTGCTTTCGCAAGCCGCCAAAGGACACAGCAGAGCGCAAAGACCGCCGCCGGCGCCATCACCACGGTAAACACTGTGAGTATTTTGGTGTCATACCAGATTTCCCCGATACTGAGGCTCCGGGAAAAGCCGTCCCCTTTCCCATATAGCAACAACAACGCCCAGAGGGGCACAAGTATCATGA
>JAKLHG010000422.1 GCA_022710255.1 Candidatus Hydrogenedentota bacterium | reverse complement strand
CGCAGCGTTAACCGCTTGACGCCCTTGATTCGGCGGGCCTCCGTCTCTTTTACGGGAAGAAGATTCACGGAAGGGGGTGCAGCACCGCTGATTTCCTGCAGCGCTCCGAAAAAATCCACCGGAATTCCCGGCAGGGCCGTGCCCTCGCCTTCCAGGAGAGACAAGGCAAAACTGGCCGGCAGGCAGTTCTTGCCGGTACGTTCAGACAAAGACGCGCACAATTTTTCAACGTTGGCATAACTGCAGGCGACATACACGTCTTCGGCGCCCAGACCGTCTGCGGATTCCCTTCGGTAAGCAGCCAAAGAACCGCGCACCTCCGAGGCGAGTTCCTCGGCGCCGCTGGTATCCAACACGCCCGGCCCCTCTGAAAAATCCGGATTTTCTGCGATAGTGCCCCAATCATGGGCGGTGACAATGCCCCGGCTGAAAACGGGAATTCCCTTTTCGAACACGGTGATTTCAATGCCTCCGGCATTGAGATTCACAAGCGCGAAGGCCCCTTTCTCCGGACAGGCCGATGCGACGGCCATCAGGCAGGCCGTACTGAGCAACACTCGCTCCGGGGAAAGGCCTGCGAGTGCAAACAAGCGTATCTGTCGTTCGACCACGTCCAGATGGGCCAGTGCGGCCAACACGTGGGACTCGCCGCTTTCCAACGGATTCAGGACGCATTGGTCTATCACCATTTCATCCAGCGCATAGGGGACGTATTCCTCGGCGCTGAACCGAACCATGCCCGCAATTTCCTCCTTATCATGGGAGGGAAGTGTCAGGAACCGCGTTGTAACATCATAGCGCGGTAGTACAAGATAAATGGTATCTTCTTGAAGCCGATGTTCGGCAACAAAATCGCAAAACGCTTCCGCAAGGACGTCCGGATCTGCCCAGTCCCCCTCCCGGCGCAGCCAGGACACCTCCGAGGCTTTTTTGCCGACAAGCCTGCAGCGCAGGACGGCAATCATTCGCGCATCCACCTGAATAATGCTGATATACGGTGTTTTACGAGCCAAGCGTCTTCTCCTGCCAGTCGAGTATCACCGAAATCCCCTCTTCGAGGGAGATCATGGCTGAACATACGGCACGCACGCGACCTTGCCGCCGCGTGGCCACTCCTGTAATCCTAAAGAATACCGAGGTACAGATGCAATACTGATCCAACGCTTCCCGTGTTGCGCCGGTTACACCAGTTTTATCCGTCAGGTCGTCCATATCCCGAAAACCCAGGTCATCCTCCGTGTAATGTTCCCCATCCGGCCCCGCACGGTAGGCCAGGATGGTATCAATATCGCTGCCTTTCGCATCCGGGATACACTGGAGGACTTCCGGGGAAGCCGTGTTCACATTGATGCGCCCGCTTCCCCACACGGTCAACAAGTTTTTCAGGCCGGGCTTGTCTTCGTCGCCGAACCAGTCTTCATCGTCCACATCGCGAAGGTACCGCAGTTCTTCAATAGCCTGGAACGGCGCCACGCCTTCTTTGTCATGTATTTCCGTGGTGCGGCGCGCCTTGATCTTTCGGACCAGCGGACGACTCATCGCTTCTATGTTTTCCAGCAGTTTCTCATCGCTGGTATTGATGTTGATGTACCGTTCCTCATCCGTAATGACATAAATGACTTCGTCATTTTCAAAATCTTCCGGCTGCTCGAAGTACTCCTCCTCGAACAGGTTCTTGCTGTGGGCCCAGGATTCGCCGAGGTGCGTGCCGCCCTGCAGCTCCGGGGGCAGCAGCATTTGCATGATGCCCCGGTTGTGCATTTCCACAATACCCCGGTCAACGGCGCCGCGGGCCATCATCATCGCTTCGGACTGATTCAGGGCGTAGGCGGCGGCGCGTCGGTCCAGGGCCGCCCGCCGGCCGAAGCCGAGGGTAATCACCGTCAGCATGGCGGTAATCCACAACACGCTGACCAGCACGAAGCCGTTTTTATGTCCCCTAGTCATCGGCACTGAACATTTCCTCCAACTGTTCATTTCGCATCCGTACGGTGGGCGCGCGCATGGGAAGCGTGACCTTGACCTCGTATTCCTGGTCCTCCACATCCGGATTGCGGAACGTCATCCGCAGTTCGACTCCCTGGGGAAGCCCCCAGAGCGGCCGGTGCCGTTCGCTGTAGACCGGCGGCACTTTTACCGGGGGCTCGTCCGGAAACTGGTCCTGGGGCAGGGGCACCCAGATATAGGTAATTTTGAAGTCAACCACATTATCCGCCACCACGGATTCATATTCTCTTGCCAGTTTGATGCGGGACCGGTCTATGTCATCGGCGCTGGTCGGGCGCTTGGGCAGGGCCGTTTCAACAAGCGCCTCCTCGCGCTCCAGGGTGTTCTTGTTTCGGTTGTAGAAATACCTGACACGCATGAGCCGGCGCCCTTCGCCTTCTTCCAGGTCCATCGGCTGGGCGAGAACAAACATGACAATTTCTTTTTCATCGCCTTCAAACAAGTGACTCGCACGGCCGACAATGTTGTTGTAGTCCCGGGCGAACAGGGTAACGGCGTTCCGGGCCTCCAGGTACAGGTCCGTGCCGGTTTCGGCGAGATTCCACGTCCGCAACGATGCGTGGGTCAGCGTATACACGGAAGACATTACAATGCTTAGCAGGGCCGTGGCAACCAGCAATTCGATCAGGGTAAAACCCGTACGGACCCAGGCCCGGGAAGGCGTCTCCTGAACGCGGGCGCCGCTCATAATTCTCCCTCCGGCAGCCAGATAAGTCCAGGCCGTAGCAGGGTTTCTCCCCGCGCCTCGAATTCTGCGCCGCCGCGCTGCCAGGTCACCCTGACCCTCAGCATGCCCATGTAATCCTGAAAATTATCCTCAAAGTGCTGGCGCGCTTCAGGGGGAAGGCTCGCGGCCTGTTCGGGAAGGGGGATATCCACCCGCTTTATTTCCCATTCATAGGCGTAGGCTTCATAGGGGGCAGGGAACTGGCCGGACCCGGAACCTTCCGGTTGCTGGAACAGCAGTGCCTGTTCCCCCGCGACCTGTTCGAGAAGGAAACGCGCCGTGGTATAGTCCTGCGCCTGCGCGCGGGTAAGAATCGCCTGGCGCAACGCGCCCTGAATCACCAGGGTGCTCAGGCTGAGCACCCCCATGGCCACCACCGTTTCAACAAAAATATAGCCCGTCTTTCGCCTATACATCAACGGCGCTCCTCCATCCTCACCTTGCCCAGGGGGCCTTCCACCTCCAGTACGAAACGGGAACCGCGCCGCCGGACATCCCGCAGGCGTATGGTCGCTTTATCGCTGGCGCCGCTGGGAAGGCAGGCGATGAAATAATCCCGCGTCCGGGCGTCGCGCCGGGCGTCAATTCGCTGCAGAGCCAGAAATTCCGGCAGTTTTTGTGCTTCCCCGAAAAGGGTGCCTACCGGCTCAAATACTTTCTCCTCTTGCTCGTTCAAGCCCGCCAGGTATTCCAAACGATAGCTGTTCTCCTTCACATTGAATAAAATCCGGTATTCCCGCGACTCCCGCACGGCCATCTCCTGAGCATACCGGATGGCGGAGATCAGGTCGTTGCGCGCATTGCGCATGCGGATGCCGTTCATGGAGGAAACATAGACGGGCATGATACCCATGGAAATGGCCGCCAGGATGATAATCACCACCAGCAGTTCCAAAAGCGTAAAAGCGGACCGCCCGCGCGGGATATGTTGAAAAGCAAACATCACGGCATAACTTCCGGGCGTTCACAGGCGAAACAGGCGGGTGAACCGGTTTATGGCATGGGCGATGAGGACGTTACATCATCTTCATTATCGGGAATCCCGTCGGGACCTGCGGAATAAATCTGGTAATCCGCCAGCATGATATCCGTCGGAGGCTTGTAGGAATATTGATTGCCCCACGGGTCCGGACGCAACTCACGCACATAGCGCCGCTTTCCGGTCACCAGATCTTCCAGAGTGTTGGGATATTGGTCATTGTTATCCAGGGCATACAGGTCCACCTGTGTGCTCAACGTGGCAATGTCGCCTTTGGCCGCCCGTATTTGCGCTTCCTGCACCCGGCCGCTGTAATTGGCGGTTATCATACCCGCCAAAATA
>JAKLHG010000421.1 GCA_022710255.1 Candidatus Hydrogenedentota bacterium | reverse complement strand
GACATAGTCCGACTTCGTCTGTCCAGCGGCATGAATACGCAGGTTGTTTTTCTTAACACTTAAGGCAAACCATGCCGGTCAATACCTGATTCCGGTGTTCGGGCATGATATGCGGCCCCAGGACTATGAGAGATATCCGTGCATCCATTCCGACCCCGTATTGCCGAAGGCGGCGCCGGAACCGTCTGGATGTTTTCAGACAGGGCAAAAAAATGACCGGCCCTTGCGGGCCGGTGCTGTTTGTTGCGTTAACACGGTCTATCGTAAACAGGCGTTTCAGGACACCTTAACCGCCACGCGCCTGCTTTTTGAATCGGCGGTTTTCGGCAGGGTCACCGTAAGCACTCCATGCTTGTAGGTGGCTTCCGCCTTGTCCCGGTCCACGGTTGCGGGCAGCGGCACCGCCCGATAAAACGAGCCGTAATGAACCTCGCGGATCAGGCAGGTGCCTTCTTTCTGCTCGGTTTCAGCCTTCTTTTCGCCGCGCAGGATCAGGCGGTCGGATTCCACTTCGATGGTGAAATCACTCTTGTCCAGTCCGGGCAGTTCCGCCTTCACCAGGATGTCATCGGCGTGGTCCACGATGTCCACTGCGGGACCCGTCAGGCGCTGCCAAAAGGCTGCGGGCGACAAGGCGCTTTCCGTGCGGTTGCTGCTCCAGGTCTCGGGCAGCCATTCGTCGAATACGCGCATCATCCGGTTGCGCAGGTCATTGGCGCCTGATTTCCAGGATACGGGCATCAGGTCTTTCATAGTGAACACCTCCTTTCTTCTGTTCCAACGGTTCAAAACCGGTTGTTATTGGGTTACCGCCACGTCTATCTTCCGGGGCTGCTGTTCCTTGACCTTCGGCAGGTGGATGGTCAGCACACCGTATTTCATTTCCGCCGAGATGCCGGACTGGTCCACCGTTTCACTCAGCTGGAATTGCCGGAAAAAGGGCAGCAGCGCATACTCCTGCCGCGCCAGGCCGTCCGTCAAACGCTGTTTCGGCCGGGCCTTCAGCGTCAGGACATTCTTCTCCACGTTGACGTCAATATCTTCTTTGTCCACCCCGGGCAAATCCGCCACCACCACCAGTCCCTTTTCGGTCTCAAATATGTCCACCGGGGGCGTCAGCGTGCGCGTTTCTTCCCGGGTGTCGGGCACGTTCTTTTCCACATTGGCTGGTACAGTCGATTCTTTCATGGTAGTCATCTCCTCTCAAGGTTATCCAAGGGTTTGTTGTCAGCTTACTTTCACTTCGATTTGTTTCGGTTTCGCTTCCGCCCGTTTCGGCAGGGTCAACAACAGCAGGCCGTTCTTGTACTCGGCCGTCACCTTATCGCCGTCCACCTCCGCAGGCAGCGGAATCACCCGCGTGAACCGGCCCGCGCCACGCTCGCTGCGATGATAGGCCTCCGGCTTGATGTCCGGGTTGATGGCCGCCTTCTCCCCGGCGATGCGCAACTGGTCGCGAATCACGGTCACCTCAATGGAGTCCGGGTCCAGCCCCGGCGCCAGCGCTTCCACCAGCACGTTGTCCGCATCTTCGCTGAGGTTAATCAGCGGATACGTACGCGCGGAAACCCCCGGTAAAAACGCCGCTCGCCGGTAGCCAGGTCCCGCCGGCTCGAACTGCTCGAAGAGCCGGTCCATCTCACGACGAAGCACCTCAAATCCTGCCAACGGTTCCCAATAATACGTTGCCATGTCTAAACCTCCTTATCTCAGTTGATGTTGTTTACGGTTTGGTGAAACCCAATCGATGTTTCACGGCACTTGCATCTTTTATAAAGCAAGTTCAATGCCAACAGCATGAAACAAGGGTGGACAGAGATCTATCCCGTTTTATTTGAATAGGTTATGCCGATCCTTACAAGGCAGGCCGCCCATTTGGGCAGGAATCCGGGCAAAACAACTGTTGCAGACTAAAACAGATCGTTACATTTTGAAACGTACAGAAAGCACCTGTGTCTTGACCACCCCGAGCGCATATTCCTATTTACGATTCGGCCTCCCCACGTTGACTCAAAGGCACGGGCGGTCCTTCCGCAACACCTGCCAGACCTCCCGGCCCATCTGCTATTTGTCCGGCCATACCGGAACAGGATACCAGCCGGGTCATCACCGGTCCGCCGCGCGGACATCCATGAACGCCCATAATCTGGCGGCGCAATGAGCTGTAGAGGTGGAAGCCCACGGTGTTGTTCGTATTCAACGGGTTGTTGTTGTTGCGGTTCGCTGAACGACAGTTGTTGCCGTTGTTATTCCAGCTGCCGCCCCGTTTCACGCGGTTCCAGCCTCTTCGGCCATCCTCCTTACTGCGCGATAAAAAAGTATCACCACAAGACCAGTATACAAATAAGCAAAAAATGGGGCTGACTCCGGCGCTCGTGAAGACTATCGGCGTTGTATATCATTTCAAACCGCGCCAGAGGCTGTCCCAATTTTTTTGCGGGGCACCACCCCATCCCAATCAGGGGAGAGCGCTACAAGGATTCCCATTGGCCTTTCGTCCCTGCATCGTTCAGCCTTCAGAAGTTTTTTTTCGCTTTTGCAACAAGGGCATTCAGAAAGGCGGACCGCAACGGTTCAATGGCCATGAGCGCGCGGACCGGCGGGGTGCGTTCCAGCATGGCCAGCATCCGGCCCAGCGCCTTGAACCCTAGAGTCTCGGGTTCATCAAAAAGAAGGTCCGCCAGTTTGCCCCGTTCTATGGCCATTTGCACCACCCGGTCAAAGGTCGTTTCCGGCGGCAGGAGGCGCGGTTCCCGGCGATGCAGGACAATGGCGCCCGCCTTGCAGGATGCGTAACAGACCCCGCACCCCAGGCATAATGCCCCGTCACATACGGCATGCCGTTTCTTCCGGCCGTCAACCCGCGTCTCTTCCCGCAGGGTAATCGCGTCGATGGGGCAGACGGCGGCGCATTTCCCGCAGCCGGTACACGCCTCCTGATCCACCTCCATGACCCAGCCCGCGGCAACGACCACGTTGGGCATGTCGAACTTCTTGATGGCGTTAAGCATGCCGCAGCAGCAGCCGCAACAATTGCACATATACGTCATGTTCCGCTGCACATTGTCCCCCGTCTGCACCAGCCCTGCCGCCTTGCTCTGTTCCAGCAGCGCCATGGCCTCCCCTGTTTCCACACGGCGTGCGATGCCACTGCGTATCAACGTGTCGGCACCACCGTTCAGGGAGAAGCACACCTCCATGGGCGCGTCGCAGACTTCGCCCAGGTGTTGCTTTTTGTGGCGGCAGGCGCACAGGGACACCCCGATTGCCGAGGCTGTCCCGATGATGCGCGTAGCCCGTTCCCAATCGAGAATTTCCGTGAAGTCCTGGTTTTCCAGGGCTTCCTCATGGGTCAGCGCGCGGCCCACCTGTGTCTGTCCTGCGAACACACTTTCCGCGAACCGGTTGTCCTCATACATATAGGCATCAAACAACGCCGCCAACTCTTTCATAGGAAGTTCGTCACGGGTACGCATGAACAAAAACTCGAAGAAACCTACCACCACCGGCGGCAGCACGAAATACCGCTCCCCCTTATAATTAAGATCAAGCACCAGCCCGCGCCTGGCCATATCCGTCAGTCTGTCGTCCAGCGCCTCCGGCGCCATGCCCGTATGCCGCGCCAGGTCCTCGAGCCGTTGCGGGCGCGACGGCAACTGCCGCGCCAGGTTCGCTTCTTCGGGCGTATAGAGAAGCGACAGGATCCGCAGGAGATGGGGCGAATCCGGCGCACCCGTCACCATGCGGTCATAACGCTTGCGCAACAATTCATGTTCGCGCCGCGGCAGGGTATTGTGATGTCCCATGAACGCATCCTCGCTTGTCGCCGCTGCAACGTGCCTGCCATAAGCCCCTCCCGGGCCATAGCCTACGTATATTCGACAACCCAAATCCGCACATAAGAAACCGGGTTGTTGGCGTAAAGCCAATAAGGACAAGGAACGTAGAAGCGACATCCTGCCGCTTTGCATCAAGACGGACATGCGGGCCGCAGTCACGATGGAAGCGGCAGGATGCCGCTTCTACGCTCTTGCCATTCCTTACGTGCGGATTTAGG
>JAKLHG010000420.1 GCA_022710255.1 Candidatus Hydrogenedentota bacterium | reverse complement strand
TCCCTGGGCGAGGACATCCCGGGGCGGAATATTGCCTAGCAGGGTGACGTTGTGGCCGGCCAGATGCCGCATCTCGGTCATGAAATGGGCATGGCCGAAATTGAACAGGTTTATACCCATTTCAGACAAGAAGGGCGCGCATACCAGGCCGTGGGCATCGTTATGAAAGAACCGCACCGAAGCATCAAAAGCCGAGAAGGAACGGGTTACATAGGGCTGGGCAAATTCCTTGAAGTCCTGTTTGCCGAGAAAACCCACAATATCATCGAGCAGGAGGATACCGTCAATACTGTCGATATGTTCCCGCTGCAAGCGCAGCCAGTCCACGAGAAACGTGGTAACGGTATCAAGGAGACGATGTGCCTTCTCCGGTTCCATGCGCAGCGACATCAGGAACTCCGTAGCGCCCATGAGGAAGGAGGCAATATTGAGCGGGCCCCGGGCTACGGCGAAACGGAGGACATGTCCGGTCGCCTCTATCTTTGGGCGCCCCCGTTCCAGTCGTCGGAGCAGAAAGGGCGTCAGCCCGTCTGTGCGCGGGTCAGGCAGATGAATGTTGTCAAGAACGTCCGCCAGCGGATGGGCAAAGGGAAATTCGTTCTCATAAAAACTGCATTTTGACCCGAAAGACGCAGGTTCGGAACACATCCCGTATTCAGCCCAGAAGCCCGGGAGAAACAACACTTGGGGAAAGGCGTTTACGGCGGCCAGGTTGGCCTGAAGCCAGCATTCATTATCGGAAAAATAGTCCAGCAGAGAGGCGCCGTGCCAGTTTGGCAGCCAAGGGCTGTCTATAATGAAACCCACGGGCAAGGGCGAAACCGACTCCCCCCGGATAACGGCAAGCAGCAGTTCCCATTGGTCACGGGTCATGAAATAGTTCCTTTAAGGTGTCTGTCAAACGAGGTCGGACCGCTTCGGATTGTGTCGGGCTAGGTCGGACGCTTTCATGCTTAAAAATGTATATGTCTAACGGGCATTTCTTTGAAAACCCAGGTTTTTCCCCGGCTTTTACGCTCGTTACCAAGTTGCACTCTTGTCATTACCCACATCTTTCCTTCAGGATGTGGTATTGAGATGCCGATGTATGTATTCAGAATCCCAACGGGATTCCATATCATAGCCCAGGGTTGCGGTACCCCGCTACCCTGGGTAAGTGATGTCTCTCCTTCTCTCTTTTATACTCCAACGGAGTTACGTCGGTTTTCGCACACGACATTTATACCAATGTGACGTAACCCCATTGGGGTAAACGGGAATTGGGGGCGATTTCCGACCCAGGGTAGTGGAGTACCGCAACCCTGGGCTATGATATGGAATCCCGTTGGGATATTGAATTCAAACATTTGCTTTTCACCGCTACTATTCATTGACAAAAGATGTAGGTAATGACAAGAATGGAATTTGGGAACGAGTCGCCAACTTGGGGCTTTTCTTGGCCCCCCAAGGCTCATGAATGTCAGTTCCTCCTTCCACTAATACGCTTTTACCGGCATTTCTTTGCCTCCGTTTTCAGCGGACACATAGGCGGCATATATGGTGGAAATGGTGTTCGCTCCAAGAATGCTGTCACTTTCAACGGGGTCCCCATAGGCGACGCTGCGGTAGAAGGCCTCGATTTCCTGCGGGTACCCGGTGAACCAGTCCTCGTCGGGCGGTATATTCGTCCAACCCTGTTTCTGTTCAATTTTTTCCACGGTATAGATGTCGGCGAAAATTTCGTGGCGCGGGTTGTACACCTGCATGGAGGTGTTCGGGTTGATGTTGCACAGGGTGCGGTGGTTGTTCGCGGCGACTTCGAGCCAGTTATGGATGCCGCCCAGAATAATATCCGAGGCAAAAACGGTTGCCAGCGTGCCGTCTTCAAAGGTGACGTGCATCATGGAGAAATCGTCAATATCATAATAGTCCCGGCGTATGAATCCCGCATCCAGGAAGGTCGGCATTCGGGTCAGCGCGGCCGTCCGGGCCGAAACGGTTTTCGGACCTATCGGCTTCCCGTCCCGGGCGCGGCCTTCCACCCGTTTCAAGTAGAGCGCCGCCGTAAGGGGGTGGCAGCCCTTGCCGATCAGGACGCCGCCGCCGGAGTATTTCCAATAGGCGTAGGTGGGATTGTGCGAGCCCGAATGGGCTTCTTCCCCATGAATCCACAGAATTTGCGCTCCGGTCTTTTCTATGACTTCCCGTTCCCGCTGGATGGCGGGCGCGTACACCCAGTTCTCTGCATAGAAGATGCGCCCCGCGCTTTTCCGCTCCGCGTCCAGCATACGTTCCACACTGGCAAGGCCGTGTTTCAGGGCGTCTTCCTTCGGGAAGGTGTCGCCGTGAAAGGCATCCGTGCCGTCGCCCAGGTAGCCTGTGAGGGGCTTCTCGACGATAACTGACTTGCCCCGGTTCAGCGCAGCCACGGCCACCTCCTCATGGCCCGCCACCAGCACACAGCAATGGACTAGGTCCACTTCATCAAGCAACGCGTCCAGCGCGGCAAAGTGATGGATCCCGCGCTCCCGGGCATATGCGGCGGCCTGTTCCTGATCCAAAGCATAGACGCCTCTCAGGTCCACATCGACCCCATGGACGCGACAAAGGCTTTCATAGTGAAACCGGGCGGAAAATCCCGCGCCTGCAATACCTGACCTGACGGTTTTCTTGGTGAACATAGGCGAATCCTAACTGTTGAAAATTGTTATTGGAGTTCCTGGGACAGTATAAAATGGCACTAACTTAAGTCCGCAAAGAAGGGACAGACACCCCAAAAACAGAGATGTTGTTGATAGAGATATTGGTTTGGGCCTGTTTTTGAGGAGTCAGTCCCTCCTTTGCTTCGTCCTATACCGTAATTCTGGACGGATAAATACCTTAAGTTGGCGAGTAGGGGTGCCCCTCGCGGGGCACCCCCCTCTTAGAACCGTGCTTGCACTATTAATGCACACGGCTCCCGCACGTCCATCTACGCGTAACACATATTGATGTACATGCTTCCGCGCTACACGAAACAATTTCGTTTCCACGACAATTCCGCTACTGTGCGCGGTTCGTGTCGCCTCGTTTCGCTTGTCCGTGCTACATCTCCTTTCCTACGGCGTGATTAGCGCCATCATCGGTACTATGAGATGTTCCGACTCCCCGGGATTGGTAAGCGCCTTCTCCCTGTTACGGTTGGCAACGCCCTCTCTCATTGATGAGAGCAACCACGGGGTCTCCTGGGTTACCGCGCATTCTATGCATGCATGCCATGGTCTCAGACCCCGGGGCGCTACTCGACCTGGCCGGTGTGTCTCTGATGGACACGGTTTGGTCTTTCGTATTGACTTCCACCAGTCTGACAGTGTCGTCCTATCCCAACTCATGATTTCGGGGCTCAATCCCTTCAACCTTTCGGCTTACGGCCTACATGCTTGCGTCCTACGCTTAAAACGCGGAATTACTCCCGCGCCTCCAAGGATTAGCTACCCGGCGGCGGCCACCTTACCGGGGCGGGACTTGCACCCGCAAGAATACGCGACCTTGCCCAGCCGCACCAGACTTCCTGAACTCCTAGGAATAAGCGAAGGCACTTTTTGAGAGAACCCATAGACTGAGTAAAGAAGTCATTTTATGTGCCAGAGTCAAGTTTTTTTGAGAAATTATCCACCGAGTTATCCACACAATCTTTCGTAAACAGGTGAACTGCTTTTACGCAAAGACTCGATGTATTTTTGTTCGTCATAAGGTTTGTTCTCTCGCAGCATGCATGCAATAATACGAATCCATTTATCGGCAAGTTTCCGTAAAGTATTACCAAAGGAATCTCCACGTTCTCGACATATATCATAGAAGGCTTTTGCCCAGCGTGAATGATTTATGCTGCACCAGGAAAAAAGGTGGAAGATGTTACGCCACCGTTTATTACAACGCCGTCGCATGAAAGAGCCGACTCGCTTGCCGCTCTCGTCCTGTACTGGAGCTATTCCCGCTAAACAGCGCAGGCTACTAAGTGTTTCTTTATCCTCTTTTGCTATGTTAAGTATGATTGCCGTAATCGCAGGTGCTAGCGCATCCCCGGCTCCAGGCAAACTTTTGATGAGAGCTGTTTCTTGAA
>JAKLHG010000042.1 GCA_022710255.1 Candidatus Hydrogenedentota bacterium | reverse complement strand
ACGATAGGCGTTCGAGTAGATTTTGTGGATGAGTCAACGATAGACGTTCGAGTAGATTTTTAATGAGTCAGCTCGGGGTTTGGGTTTACGGATAGGCCGCCAGTATAATGAACACGATCATCACGAAAATACTGGAGTTACGTAATGCAGCCGGTAATGGCACGTCGGATATTACAATGGCACACAAATCAACAATCGCCACCGTGGGAACTCATGGTGTGTCCGACCCATCGTTGCAATCTGCGCTGCGGGATTTGCGCGCGAAGCTGGGAGGGTCCCACTGCGGAATCCTTGTTAGATGAACTGCCGGAAGAACGATGGCTGCGCCTGGTGGAGGAAGCGTCGGCGCTGGGGGTGCGCTATCTGAATATCGGGGGCGGGGGAGAACCCACCTTGCGCCGTGAACTGGTGCTGCGCATGTGCGCCAAGGCGAAGGCTTCCGGCATAGAGGTTCACCTGCAGACCAACGGCACAACGTTAACGCAGGACGACTTGGACCGCCTCATCGCTCTTCGGCTGGACTATATTACGGTCAGTGTTGACGGACCGACAGCGGAAATCAATGATGCCATTCGTTTTAAAAATGCGTTCGCCGAAACCGTCAAACGTATTGAGTGGCTGTATACATTAAAAAAACGGCACCGGTCGCCTGTCCCGCATCTGCAGGTCAATATGGTCGTGACGGCCCTAAATTATAACGTTCTGCACGCTATGGTTGATTTTTGTGTCGGCCATGGCGTGGAATATCTGTCCGCCAAAACCCTGCTGGAATATAGTCCGAATATGAAGGCGTATATTTTATCCGCTGACCAACAGTCCGTTCTGCCCGGGGAGGTTGAAAGAGCGCTGGCGAAAGCGCGAGATGCCGGGCTGTCGAATAACCTTGACAGTCTGTTGCCCGTGTCAGGGGAACGGAAAGGGATCGGGGAACCGGCCACGGGGGATGTTGTGGAGAAGAGGCCGGCGCCGTTCACGCAGGTCCGATGCCTGGAACCTTGGCGGGGCATCGTCATCTCTTCCTCCGGGCATGCGGCGCCGTGCTGCTTCTTTTGGGATGGAACCGCGGACAGTATTCGGGATCACAGTCTTGAAGCGGTGTGGCTTGGACCCTATTTGACCTCATTCAGACAGCGCGTGCAATGTGGCGATCTGCCGGCGCCCTGTAAAACCTGCGGCTTCCCGGACAGCAGTGAGCACCTCCAGTTGGCACACTGCCTCGCCCAGGTGATGGAATCAGTGGGAAACGCGTATCCGGGTCCGGCGGGGTTATTGAGGAAGGTGTGGAACAGTCTGTGGCACCATGGACTACGTACAAGCCTGCGACGGTATCGGGAATGGCGGGCGATACGGCGTGCCCTCAAAAATGAGTCCCAATGACCCGACCCCATGCTATTATTGGCGCGGATGAAAGTTTCTGTTATGCGTGATAACCGGGAAGAAATAAAGTTAATTGCCAAACGCCTGATTCACTGGAGGCAGCAGCAGTCTCAAGGCCCATGGTGCCTGCTTGCCATTCCGACCTTTCGTTGCAATGTTGAGTGCGGGGTGTGTTTCCGGAATTGGTATCCCATTCCACCCTTTCTGTTTGACGAATTGCCGGACGACCGATGGTTGCGCCTGGTGGATGAAGCCAAGGATATGGGTGTGCGTTTTTTTGTCATTGGCGGGGGCGGGGAACCCATGTTACGCGGTAAACTGGTGACGGAAATGTGCGTCAAGGCAAAGCGACTTGGATTGGAGGGGCGTCTGCAGACGAATGGCACCCGTATGCCCCCGGAAACCATGAAAGCCCTGATTACGTCAGGGTGGGACTGCATTAGCATCAGCCTGGACGGACCGGATGAATCTGTAAATGACGCTGTTCGTTTTGAGGGTTCTTTCAGAAAAGTCGCTGCCACCCTTCAGGCCTTGAAGGAGATGAAGGCGAAACTGCAAAGTGTTTATCCGTCAGTTTGCATCAATATGACGCTCACTTCCCAAAACTACAACCGTCTGGAGGACATGGTAAAATTCTGTGCCGATATAGGGGTGGATATGCTTTCCGTCAACGCGCTTATTGAAAGCAGCGTTTCAGATACGAGTTATCCCCTGAACCCGAAACAGCGGGAACAATTGCCGGTGCATGTTCAGAATGCGGTTACAAAGGCCGATGCCCTGGGATTGACGCATAATCTCAATAACCTGCTTTTTCTTCCGGAAGCCTCGAAGAACGGCAAGTCGCCCAAGAATCCTGAACCTTCGAAATTTTCCATGATGCTTGCCGGGGCGCATTGCCTGGAACCGTGGGCCGGCCTATCTGTCGTTTCCAGTGGGCATATCAGCCCTTGTTGCTTCTTCTGGGATGAAAGTTCGGAATGTATTCGCAACATGACCCTGGCGGAAGCGTGGGAGGGTTCATATATGACTTCGTTCAGGATACGCATGCTGGAAGGTAATTTTCGCGGAGAATGCGTGACCTGTTCGTTTCCTCACAGTGGAGAATATCAACTGCTTAAAGAAACGTTGAAAAATAACGCTCAGGTGGCTACACAGGTTGGATTGCGCGGATTGGCATATAAATTTATCAATAGCCTTGGAACGCATGGTGTTTACGGAAGTTATCAACGATTTAAGGAATGGCGGGCCATCCGGCGCGCGCTGCACAATGAATCCCAATGACCCGTTGGTCGGTTATCACAACTATGGACAAGAAAGTCTTCACTTTTAGAACGAGAAAAAATAAATGACATTAGTACCCCTGATTTCCAATCGTCTTGTGCAGTGGCAGCATCAGCGACCACAGGGGCCTTGGCGTCTGCTGGCGCTTCCCACCTATCGCTGCAATGTCAAATGCGGGATATGTGTGCGGAACTGGTATCCCATGCCGGACTTTTTGTTTGAGGAATTGCCGGACGAACGCTGGTTGCGCCTCGTGGATGAAGCGGGGGGCCTCGGTGTGCATTCCTTCGTTATTGGCGGGGGCGGGGAACCGATGTTGCGCGGGAAACTGGTGACGGAAATGTGCGTCAAGGCGAAGGCGTGGGGGATGGAGGGACGGCTCCAGACCAACGGCACGCGTATGCCTCCGGAAACCATCGAAGCGCTTATCAAGGTGGGTTGGGATTGCCTCAGTATCAGCTTGGACGGACCGGATGCGGCGGTAAACGATGCTGTTCGTTTCGAAGGCGCTTTTGATAAAATTGTTGCGACGCTCCAGGACTTGCGGAACATGAAGGCCAAGTACAAAAGCAGCCTGCCCACCGTATCCATCCATATGACCGTTACGGCCCAGAATCATACCCGCTTGGCGGACATGGTAGCCTTTTGCCTTGATACGGGCGTGGATATGCTTGCGGCCAGTCCGTTGATAGAACGCGGCATGGAGGATACCGGATACCCGTTAAATCGGGAAGAACAAGCGGCGCTGCCGTCTTACATACGGGGCGCCATTAAAAAGGCGGACGCCGCCGAACTGCCCCATACGCTTCACAACCTGCTGATGCTGGTGGAAGAAACGGAAAGCGATACTGCCACAGAGAAACCGGTGTGCCCGGAAGCCGTGAATATGCTTGCCGGGGCGCACTGCCTGGAACCCTGGTCCGGCGTGTCCATCGTTTCCAGCGGCCATATCAGCCCGTGTTGTTTTTTTTGGGATGAACAGGCGGAAAGTGTTCGAGACATGACCCTGGCCGAGGCCTGGAACGGACGTTATATGACTGCGTTCAGGGAAAGAATGCTGCGGGGAAGGCTGCGCGGGGAGTGCATCCATTGCCCCTTCCCGCACAGTGAAGATCATGTCGCGCTCAAGGAAGCGCTGCAAAAGACTTCCAGTTCGGGCAGGTACACCGGAGTGCCGCGGCGCATTTTCAGCAGCCTCAGGAACCATGGTATTCGTGGCAGTTTTAAGCGTTTTAAAGAGTGGCGTGTTATCAGGCGTGCCGCCCGGGAGGAGCATAAACACCGGCCCTAAGACATCACAGATCGGATATTTACCTGAAAACTTGATATGACTATAATGAAGGCAGAAGCGGCTTTCAGCCGCTTTCCTGCGGTTATGACTTACATGTAAATGGTACTGGAAAAAGAATGAGCGACCTGCCCGGCAGCAAAAAGAATTACGACGGAGAAGAACCCCATACACACATGGATGGGGCTGCAGGTTTACCGTCAGCACCGCTGGACTTGCTCCCTCGCCGGGGATTGATTCTAGCCCATAACCGGCGGCTACAATACTTTCTGGAAAGGGACTATCACCGCTGGGCTGCCTATTGCGGCCGGGTATGCCAATGCCCCAAGATGGACCTGTTGGCATGGGGGCCCATTCCGCAGGGGCTGCTGTCCACCATCGCGTACGTGCGGGAGTTTGACGGTGCGGTATCACTGCGCGTGGACGGAACCGTCCCGCCGGATGGCCTCGAAACGGCAGTTCAAGAAGGGCTCGGCGATGTTTTCCTCTGTCCGCCGGATGTGACGGTCCCCCCTTTCCAACAATGGCTGGAGGCGTGTTCCCGTCTGAAGGTGCCGATACGGCTGCAACTACAAGTGCCTCGGATGGATCCCGTGCGTGCGGAAGGCCTGATTTCGAGCTTGCCGGGCGCTGGAGTGCGCATGGTAACGGTAGTGCTGGAGGACCCGTTTCAGCCTGGTTCCACCTGTCAGACTCCGGACGAGGGAAAACAGGTTATAGAATTTTGTAATCTCGCGGCGGCATATCTTCCTGAAGCGGGCGTGGAACTTCACCTGGTTGGACTGCCGCCTTGCTTGCTGAACCCTGCCGCAGCGCCCTATGCCGTGACCGCGCGAGGATACCGGTACAACCATCATACTTACGACCGGCAGGCGTATTTGTTTGCCCGGCGCCTCTTATCCGTACCTCCCATGGCCGGGAGAAGCATGCTGCTGCTTGCGTTGAAGCGGCATACCGTTTCCCTTAATGTGACGGACCGCTGGCTGACGGAGAAATTGTATATTCACAGTACGCCGCTGCATAACGCGTATATGTATGCCGCGAAGCGCTGGCGCGCAAGGCACGGTACGGCCCTGGTGCGTACGTTGCATGACGGTAAAGGGAGCGTACTTCACGCTCCGGACCGTGGTATTCCCGGACACGCGGAGCAGGAGCGTGCCGTGCATCTGTTACGGTTGGAAGGGCGTGTTCTGACGGATGCGCCCGGGGCGGCGGTACAGAGGGAAGTTCTGCAGCCAAGGTATTATGACCGTTTTGATGAAGAGCGACTCCGTCAGGCGGCATTATGGTGTGAACTGGCCCGTGAAGCGCGCGAACTGGAGCGGACCGTGGCGCCGTCCCGTATCTGTGATGAGAAGGAATGGGCTACTTATGAGGCATTTGTCATCCCCGAGTACGGCGCCACCGCCTGGCTGACTTCCCTGTCCGGGAAAAAAGTATCCACCCAGATTGATATGTTGAACCTGCCGTTTATGGTATCGGTGACCATAGGCGGCGGCATTGCGGAACTGGCGGGATTTCAACTGACTCCGTCCTGCAAAATTCTTTGCCCCATGGTAGAAACCCGCCATACGCTTACCCTGTATGTCCGGGAGGACGGACGGTATGTTTTATTACGCGACGGTGTGCCTATGGACCCGGTGCCCATCCCCGGAGAATACCCAGCCCCGCGACGTGCGCCGTGCGTGGTGCGTCTTCGTTTCATCGCATGGGACATCGAAGAACGTGTTTCGTTTTCCCCCCTGCGCTTGTGGAAGCAACCGGCATCTGAACCCGTACCCAAGGCGAAACCGGCGTATTCCGTGGTCATATTCTGCACGCGTTTTGCACGAAGGCTTTCCGCCGTGCTGCAATCGCTGGCGCATCAGACGGACTTCGACCTGTCAAAACTGGAAGTGGTCGTGGGATATGTTCCCGGATTGGATTCCACTGAAGACGTGCTGGAATCCCTGCGCTTGACCCATCCCCATCTCCGGGTGGTGCATGCCACATTCCCGTATCAAAATGTGCGATCGAAGGGGTATGTACTCAACCAATGCATGGAAATGACGTCTGGAGCGCATATCCTGCTTCTCGATGCCGATACGCTTCTTCCCCCGATGCTTTTCGCCGCGCTGGAGCGTGAGTGCCCCGGGCATCCTTTTGTTTTTCCAAAAGGCCGTGCCATGATTGGTCCGGAAATGACCGCAAGAATCCTGCAGGGTGATAAGCGGCCGTGGGAAGACTGGAACGGGTTGATGGCGTCGGCTGACGAAATACGTGAAAACGAAGCGCTGGGCGTTCCCATCGGCTATTTCCAATGTTTTAAACGGGAGTGTCTGGAAACCCTGCGTTACCCGGAGTACGAACACTTCCAGAGCGCGGACTATGAATTCGCCCTGGGGCTTCGGGCCTGTTTCGGAACCGAATACCGGCTGCCCTTTCATGTGGCGCACCTGGACCACGCCGGCAGCCAGTGGCTGGGCGCGGAACGTCATTTTTAGCAACCCCCGCAATGGTAGAAGGAAATTAAACGCATGCGGTTGGCATTTATAGACTTGGTATTTTCCTGGCCGCCCCTGGGCGGTGCCCCGCTGGATTTGTATTATACCGCGTCCGGGTTAAAGGATCTCGGCCATGAGGTGCGCTTATTCTATGCGTCTCAAACCGAGAACTGGCTGCTTGATCCCGTTCAGGAGGAGCGCCTTCCCTTCGAGGCCCAGGGCGTGCCGTTATCACGCGCGGAAACCACGCCGGAGCGCATGGGCGCCCGGTTTCGGGAAGCCGTGGACGCCTGGCGCCCCGATGTGGTGTTTCAGTGTTTTGGGTTCTTCATGAAACCTTATGTATCGCTGGCATTGTCCCATTACCCCCAGGTCGCGCGGTACTATGCCTATGAACCTTTTTGCCCCCGTGATTACCGGCTTTATTGGAAAAAGAAGGCCTGTCCCAAGAACTACCTGCAAACGCCCAATGTGTGTCGCCGGTGTGCCTTGCGGGATATCGGGCCCGCGTTTAAAAACGGGGTGGTCGCCGGATATCCCCTGGAATACGAACAAACCCGTGCGTGGTCAAGGCAATATTATCGCGATATGACGGACAGTATCCGTTCTTATAAGGCCATCATCGTTTACAATCATTTCACGAAAGGGTTGTTGCGGGGCTTCAATGATCACGTCCATGTTATTGGCGGCGGGGTGCACCTGGAAGATTTTACCTATACGCCCCTGAAGGAAAAAGCGCCGGAAGAAAAGAGTATCATTCTCATGTCCGGACGCGCCGATGACCCCACCAAAGGCTTGGATGTTTTATGGGAAGCAGGGAAATTGCTCTGGCGTGAACGCCAGGATTTTGAGATACAGGCCACCTTGAACACGGACGTCTCAAAATATCCTTTTTTTAAATCGTTGGGATGGAATGATGTTGAAAAAAGCAGGCAGTTTTACCGGGAGTCGGATATCTGTGTGATTCCCTCCAAGTGGGAGGAACCCTTCGGACTCGTGGCCACGGAGGCCATGGCCTGCGGCCGGCCCTGTGTCGTTTCCGACGTGGGCGGGCTCCAGGAGATTGTGGTTTCCGGTGAAACGGGCTATATCTACCGGCGCAACCGGCCCAAGGAACTGGCCGATTGCTTGCGCAAACTCCTTGATGATTCAGCGTTGCGGCGGCGCATGGGCGATGCCGGACGCAAACGAGTGGAAAATATGTACGACTGGAAACAGGTTATACGCCGACACTACCCGTCCCTGCTGGAGGAGGTGCTTCAATGACAGCCTCTAATAAAATAGGTATCTTATTCAATGAGACGGAGAGGTCCATTTCTTTGATTCAAGGGGTGCGCCGGCGTTATCCGGAAGTCTATATCGTGGCCGTTGTGTCTGAACGCATGTTGGCACCGCCGGAAACGATGGCGGGCGCCGATGAACTGCTGTGCCTTGAATTGTCGCCCTTGCGCCTGCTTTCACAAAGAACCTTGTTTTCCATGGCAGCGTGCCTGCGGGAAGAAAAGTTTGACCTGTTCATTTTGCGATTTGGCACGCTGAAGTTGCGCCTCCTGGCCGCATTGGTAAGGCCCGCCCGGTGCGAGCTATGGCTCATCGGCGGGATTATTGCGCCCGTGGAAGCCGGAGGGGTTATTCCGGCATTGAAGGAGTTCTTCCGATGCTGGTGGGCGGGGCGTAAAACCGTGCTCAGCGCCTGGTACAGCACTCGTTTCCGACGCATCCGTCCCTATCGTGCCGAGAAGTAAGTAAAGAGTATTGTTGTAGGACGGGCGGAGCGGAGTGCGGGAGAGTGCCTGCAACCCTGAAAACGGCAGCTATGCCTGGAAAAACAGGTTTGAAGAGAGGACTGAAAGGACTTAAGGGACTCAAAGGACACACCCATCAGGAGTGCGTTATAGGGTCCTTTTGGTCCTTTGAGTTGTCTCCCTACAAACATTACACTTTTATTACGACTCGAAGAACGCCTGATCGAAATCCTTCCAGACCGGGTCATACCCGGCCCTCGAAATCATCTTCACCACTTCGGCGGGGCTGCGCGTGTCCTCGATTTCAAACTGGGCTAGATGATGGTCTTCCGGCCGTGCATAGCCGCCCGGGCGTGTGCTCGATCCCGCGCTCATGTGCGTAACCCCCAGGGGAACCAGGCGGTCGCGCAGATATGACGGTTCCCGTGTGGAGAGGTTAAACCCCGCCTCGGGAAACATAAGCCGTAATGCTACCATCATTTGGGCGAGCTCCGCGTCCGAAACGGGAGTGGGAACCGCGAAGCCGCCGGGCACATGACGCAGGCGCGGAAATGAAATAGAGAGGGCACTTTGCCAGCATTGTTTTTGAAGATGCTGCATGTGCAGGGCGAGCCACACGGCGTCAATACGCCAATCATACAATCCCAGTAAGATGCCCGTACTCAAACGGCGCACCCCCGCCTTGCCGGCGCGGTCCAGTGTACTCAGGCGGTAAAGATAGTTTTTTTTTCGGCCTGTACGGTGCATGGCGGCATAGGTGGCCTCGTCATAGGTCTCCATGTACAAGGTAACACCGTCCAGGCCATTGCGGCATAACAGCGTGTAGTCCTCCTCCTCCATGGAATACACCTCCACCCCCACAGACGAAAACCAGTGTCGCGCAATCGCGCAGGCCCTGGCAATATACTGCGGGGAGGCTATGGCTGGAGCGTCGCCGGTCAACAGTAATACGCTCTTGTATCCCATCCCGGCCAACGCTTCGCATTCCGCCGCGATGGCGTCTTCGGACAGGGTTACCCGGGGCTGGGTGGTGTCGGCGCAGGCCGAAAACCCGCAATAGACACAATTTGCCGCGCAAACGTTTGACAGGTAGATGGGCGCGTACAGGCTGATGGTACGGCCGAACTGGCGGAGTGTGATTCTATGGGCTTCCCTGGCCATGGCTTCCAGGAACGGAACGGCTTGAGGAGAGAGCAGGGCAATAAGGTCCTGTATCGTACGATAGTCCCGGGAAAGGGCCGAATCCACCTGTTCCGGCGTCACGACACCATACAGGTCTTCCAGGCGTGTTCGAGGCCAGTTTTGCAGGATATCAAGCATGGACATGAATACACTAGACCGGGCAGCGGACAACATCATCGGCCCGGGGCAATACCTTGAAGCCTTCAGCCGCGATGTTGCTGCTTTTGTTTGGTAGCCACACCCGGAGAATTGAAGCAGGATACTGGCTGCGCGCGCTCTTTTTGAGTGCGGTCCTTTCCGTGATGCGGACAGGGGTTATTATCAATGATACCAGATCAGGCCCACACACTGAAAACAGACCCCGTTTTTCCTCGCAGACGCGGTTATCTTAGCGGTGCTTTCTGGATATTTAAGGAAATCACCCGTCTTGAAAGGAATGTCTATATGCGCACAGGTGGGTTACAGGACTCATTTATGGAATCGTTCTGGTAAAATGACTTCGTTTGAGTCACCCTCTAGTTAACCGGCACCAAATCCCGGGAGTGATATAACTATGAAGATTGTTGTGCGCTTCTTCTTCCTATTTATGGCAATGTGCTTTTGTATACAAGCCCTCCCTGGTAAGGATATCGCAATAGAGTTGGGAACAGGCACACTGAAAATCGACACCGGGGGGCGGGCCGTTCTTGAAATGCACGGAACGGGCATCTTCCAGGCCGCAGTGGAACCTTTTTGCATGGTGGAGACAAGACAGGGGAAACTGCATCCGGAGGAACTTGTTTTTGAAGAGGGTTGTTTGAAACTTCGCTTTCCCGGAGGCGGTACTTGTAGTTATGTCGTGGGTAGAGGTGACGGTTTTGCTGTTTTTGAACTCGCATCCCTTGAATTCAGAGAATCGGTCGTGCGATTGACGCACTTTTCCCTACCCGTGCCGGGAAATGCGGCCATTCTTGGTACGCTGAATGCCGCCAGTGCCGGACCCTATACTGTGGCTCTGTCCGCAGCGGAACCGAATGTTCATGCCCTGACCCGTGCCTTTGGCCGCCATGAAGCCGACCGTGACGGGTGCAGCCATACCATGGCGGTGACAGACAGACCAAAGATGGACACCGGCGCCGCCGTGTTCACCGCCACCTGTAATGATACGCCGGGCGGCTGGTCGGTATCCTCGCGAGAACTTCCGTATCCGCTCGACCTCACCGGACTGAGGGCGATACGGGCCTGGGTGCACGGAGACGGGAAAGGCGAGTTGCTCAAAATTCAATTGACAGACGGGAGGGGCGGGGCGCGGGATACCTATATCCCCGTTACTTTTGAGGGGTGGAAGCACATCACTATCAGTGAAGCTCCCTATGATACCCTTTCCTGGGAAATGGTTACCGGGTTGAACCTTTACTATAACGGTCTTCCCCCGGAGACGACGGTTACCTGTCTGGTGGACCATATCGAAGCGGTGCTGGAACAGGAGGGGCGGGAAGAGACGGTCTTGCTCGAGGATTTTGAACCGGCCTCATCCTGGTGGTCGGACCCTGTCACTACGCTGCAGGTCGAAACAGTCGCCGATACAGGGCTGGAGCCCGCCCGGTTTGGCCTGGTTGCGGCGCCCCGGGAAAGGTTTATGGAGGTCATGGAGCGCTTTGAAGAGGCCGCCGGGCTGCCCTGTCCCAAGCCGGGCGGCGTATGGAACAAGCGCTCCCCCTGGATTAAGCGTTCCTATTTGTTCATCACAAGCTTCAAAGAGTCCCAATTCGAACCGGTACTCGCAATGGCGCGTCGCGGCGGATTCGACATGATTCTCATGGGACAGGAGTCCTGGGCCGAAGCGACCGGCCACTATGACATCAACCTGAACCATTTCCCGGGCGGACTGGAGGCACTGGCCCGGACGTTCCGGCGGTTCAGGGAGGCCGGATTTCACGCCGGACTGCATTTCCTGGGACCGTCCATTTATCCGCCCGACCCGTACCTGACACCCGTACCCGACCCGAGGCTGGTCCGCGACGCCGAAGTGCCGCTCGCGGCCGATGTGGACGATAACACGGGCATCCTGCTCACTGAGGCCCCGCCCTTGGCGTTTCCCGCCGAGGATGGCGGGTATATGGGCGAAGGCGCCGTGGTGCAGGTGGACGACGAACTGATTTCCTATGGAGAGCGGTCCGTGCAGGAACCGTTAGGCCTGTTCAACTGCAAACGGGGCCTGCTGGGTACCGCAGCCGCATCCCACGGCGAAGGCAGTCCTATACGCCACCTGAAACGTTCCTACGGGTATTTCCTGTTCGACATGGATACCTCGCTCTTGGACGAGGTGTCTTCCAATTTCGCCCGAGTCGCCAATGCCTGCGATATCGACATGATTTATTTCGACGGGTCCGAACGCCTGCAGGGCGACCACTGGTATTATAATGGCAAATTGCACAAGGCCTTCTTCGACAAACTCGCCCGGAAGGACATCCTTATCCAGGCGAGCAGTTTCAGTCATTTTTCCTGGCACATTCTGGCGCGGAGCGCATCGGCAGACGGGCACGGCGATCTCAAAGGCTATCTAGACGAACGTTCCCCGGCGTTTGATTCGTTTAAACAAAATGGCATGCCGCTGGATATCGGCTGGTATTACGGCTATGACACGAGTTGCACGCCCGACATGTACGAGTACATCCTGGGAGCGACCATCGGGTATGATTCGTCCATGTCGTTCCAGGTATCGCTGGAAGCCGCTTCGCGGCATCCCTTTACCGGGGAAATCCTGGACCTGATTGCGCGCTACGAACGGCTGCGGCTTTCGGGACGCGTCCCGGAAGACATGCGTGCCCGCCTCCGTGTAGATCCGGTGCTGGCGGGACAGAAAACGCCGGAGGAACGCGCCGGGCTCGCGGGTGCCCGCCGGGAATACCGTCTCCTCGGCGGGAATGGAAAGGAAACGTTTCAGCGGGTGGTCTACGAATCCTGGCATGAAATCAACACGCCCGAAGAGCGGGCCTGGTCCGTCCGGGTAATATCCGGCCCTGCCCTGACGGGGTTTCAAGTCCACGTACAATCCGGTCCCTGGCGGGAGGCAGGTCCGTCTTACCACGCACCTGAAGCGGTATCCTTGGAATCTTTTGACGACCTGGCTCCCTACGTGAAAAAACCACCCAGCGGGGAAGGAATCCCGGACCTCCCGAACGGTATGTTCGGCGCCACGCTGGAAGGTGTGACGCATCACATCCGCTTGAGCGAAGAGAATGCCCGGGAGGGGGGACGCTGCGCCGTGTATACCGCCGAAAGCGCCCGTAATGACGCCGGCGGCTGGTCCGTGTTAGGCAAGGCCTTCAACCCTCCTCTGGATTTATCAGGGCACCGGGCCATAGGCTTCTGGCTGCGCGGGGACGGAAAAGGCGGCCAGTTCAAACTCCAACTGCTGGACGGAGCTGCGGCCGCAGACTTCTATATCGCCAATGATTACGAGGGCTGGAGGTACCAGCAACTCACCCGGTCCGATCCCGACCCGATTGATTATGGACACGTGTGTACGCTGAATTTCTATTACAACGGCCTTCCCGGCAACACGACTGTCACCTGCGCCATAGACGGAGTCAAGGCGTTGCCCGCCGCCGACATCCAGGCCATAGTGGACCCCTGGTTTGAGGTCGAAGGCAGTCGTCTGGAGTGGAAGGGGACACTGACCGCAGGCCAATACCTCTTCCTCTGGCCGGGGGAACCCGCCCGCTGTTACGGCCCCGGTTTCGTAGAACCCGTATTGGACAAGGTCAACATGACTGCCGTTTCACTCGCCGAAGGGGAGCATACGGTCCGTTTCGGGTGTGCGAATACGCCCC
>JAKLHG010000419.1 GCA_022710255.1 Candidatus Hydrogenedentota bacterium | reverse complement strand
AAGAAAATAGCCGAGAGGCAAAGGAGGATCGGGTGATGCAGGAGTTGACACAGGAGGAGGCGGAGCGGTGCGCAAGGGCGTGCAGGGCCAAATGGCACAATCCACCTTGCAGTGGATGGGAACTTAACGATCATTTCCGCTGGTTGTGTAGCTATAAAGATGTTACGCCAGAATTTTTCGACCCCCGTTTCTGGTTTCCGCGCCTGTTTGAGCGGCTGAATGAGTTCCCGAAATCAATGGCGCTGATGTGCGGGAAGGATGTACATCCAGAGGTGTACGACACGCCATTCCATGAGCATTATGAAGTCATTGCTGCCGCCGATCATCCGTGCTTAGTCTTGTGCGCGGCGATAGAAGCACTGGAGGGGAAATGAGCGCAACCTTATCGCAGCAGCTCACCGCACTGTCTCAAGCGGCGGCTTCAATAGAAAGGGAGATACTGGCACTGGAAGAGCAGAATGGCGCGCTGGTGGAGGCGCTGGAAAGAGCCAAAGAGTTCGTTCGGATTGGGGAAAGTTTTGGGTACGTAGACCACCCCACATCACAAGAGGCAACGTGGAATGTAACGGTTGAAGAACTTCAAGCTGCCCTCGATGCGGTTCGTTCAGCCGAACTCAGCCGTGTTGCTCAGGCCAAGGCTGACAAGGAGAACGACCCTGACTTGGAAGGGAAGGTGGAATGATGATACAGACGCCGCAAGACTTAAGCGAGGCTCTTTCCGGGTTTCCAGGCATTAGAAAAGTTACCGCCCCTGCTAAGACTGTTCGGGATTACCTACTTACTTACGGTCGAGACTATATGTTAGCAGGTAGAATGTGGCAGGTTCAAAACAAGCGGATTGGACCGGGTGTTTATGAAGTGTGGTTAAAGGAGGAGGTAGGCGATGGACGCTGAACGGGCTGCAAAGATAGCGAAGGCGCTGGGGGCGGAAACGAAGATATGGCAGACATCTCTAACGCCGGCTTCGCTTGTAAAGCAAGTACATCTCGACGAAAAGGTTCTCTGGTATGGGTGGCGGGATGTAGATAAAACAGATTTTATCGTAGCGGTAGACTGGCCCGACTTTGCTCTCCCTGAGTGGCAGATCAAGATTCAGGAGAAGGTGGAAACGCTTTGGGTGGATGCAGACATATCGGGCCTTAGGGAAGTGCGAGTAGATGCCAGAGCCGGGCGGCTCTGGTTATACCTGTCCCATGATTGGCTCGGTAAGGGGATCAATGATTATTGGATTACGGTTTGGATTTATGAAGATAAAACAGAAGAACAAGAATATGCGTATCTGGAAGAAGGGGACGAAGAAAAATTTGAATCGTGGATCGCACAGAATAGGGCAGAAGCCAAGAAAATTATATACAGGCAAGCCCTCCTCTGGCTGGCCGAGCAGAAAGGAGCCGGGAGTGACTGACATCCAGACAAGGGCGCTCATGGCGCTGGGTTACGACTATGAAGGCGATGATGAGAACGGTATAGATTGGGTCAGCGACGCAAACGGAGCCTTTCGGCAGAGGCCCAACAAGGAAGAACTGATCGGGATGCTGCTGGCGGAATTGAACAGGCTGGTAGATGGGAGTTTAATGATTGAGGGATTGAACTGGAGGCGGCCTATCAACCTGGTTCATATTTTGTACGGGCCTCAAGGGAAGTGCGTGATGGGAGAAAGTTATCTTGAAGCCCTGACCGCCGCTGTCGAGGTGGCAAAGGAGAAGCCATGAACTGGACGCCCGACAAGCTCGAACGGTTCTGGAAAGCGTGCGGGGCGGTTGACAAAGGCCCTAATCCTCTCTGCCTGAATCGGTATTGTCTACCCCCCGCCGGGTTTGTTGGCGTGAAGATGTGCGGAGAAGAGTCTGTCGAATGGAAAAACCCACAGGATTGCCGCCTCGAAATTCTGCTGGAGATACTCAAGAGACTGGCGGCCAAAGAAAGCCGATTTGCTCAGTTTGCATTAAACCTCTCTCTCAATACCGAAGGGGCGTGGGTATGTCGTTGCATGGGTGATAGAGTATACCCCACTTGCACCGCCGCCGTTATCTCGGCCATTCTCGACCTGATCGGCATGGAGAAAAAATGATAATGTTTGCGCTGGTTTTAACTCCACAACCCGATGAAATACCGTGCGAAAAGGGCAACTACGGGTGCGGCGGAAAAATGCAGCGCGTCTACGGTCTGTTCGACAGGGGCCAGCCGGTCTATGAATGCGCGTGCGGAAACCAGAGAACACTTCCGCCTGACGGCGGATGGATATGTCCTGACTGTGGATGTGCGGTAGAAGAAATATACGGCGACAACGGCCTGTGTCTGGAATGTCATTGCCGCCGTGCGCACACAACGTTGACGATGGAAGAATGGGTAAAAAAACACCTGAACCCAATACACAATCCACAATGTTTAGGCGCGAGATGCCCGGAGGGGCTGAGGATATGAGCGAAGAAACCGTATTGACCTTACTTAAAACGCTGAGGGAAACGTCTCAGGGCAATTTTGGCATACATATCCACCGCACTGACGGTATAGAACAGTGTCAGGTGTGTGCCATGGCCAATCGAGGGGATAGCGTCGTTAAGATTGTGGGTTGTGTTGATCTCGCTGTCGAACGGGATTGTGCCGTAGACTTATGGAGCCTTTCTTTAACCGGGTTATTAAAAAAAGCAATCGAGGCAACGAGGGAAAAATGAAACACACCTTTGTACAACCCGACATCGGCGTTCCGGACGTGCTGCGCGAGTTCCCTGGAGTCACGCGGGCGATGCTGGCGGCGCTGGCAAAGGACGGGAAAATCCAGCAGTTTAACTATCGCTACGGAAAGAAGGGGAAATACTGTTATATCCGGGCGGAGATCGAAAACTGGATTGAGAGTACGAGAACCCGCAAGACTGCTTGACCTTTTTCTTTCTCCCGCGCATTATCACAGTGCGGGAAAGTGCGCGTCCGGCATGGAGGGGGCAGTGAAATACCCAGAGCCGAAACGTAATGGACAGGGAAAGTGGGACATTAATTATACCAACGTCTACGGCGGGCGGGTCCGTAGGCGGTTCGCCACATTGGAGGCAGCAAATGAGACGGCACGGCTCGTATGGGAGTGTATGAACAAAGGGGTTGATCCGGAACAGGAGTTGCTGCGGCGGGCCGTGCAGGCGCAAGCGCGGAATACCAGCCTGTTTCAGTATTACAGCCGTTTCCTCGAACGCCACGGCGGGCGGGTGAGCGCGAACACGCGGGAAAGCTATGAATGTTCCTGGAGGCATTTAAAAGATGAAAGAGAGCTTGTTTTGATCCCGATGGTTGATACCAAGCCCGCGCTCGTGGACGCCTATGTCGCCCGGCGCCTGACTGAGGGCGCGGCGGTAAGCTCCGTCACCACGGAAGTAAACCTCGTGCGGGCGATGCTGACGCAAGCGGTCAAGGATGGGATTTTGGACGCTCACCCCCTGGCGAAACGTTTAGACCTGCCGCGGCGCGACAACCGGCGGGAAGTCTGCCTGACGTTCGAGGACCAGGCGCGGCTGCTGGCGGCGATCCGGATGCCCCTGCACCGTGACCTGGCAGCGTTCGCTTTGTACACCGGCAAGCGCAAGGGCGAGATATTTGGGTTGGAAGTGCGAGATGTTGAAATTCTGCCGGCGGACATTCACGGCCGGGTTTACAGCCGGGTGACGGTCAGGCTCAAGGGTAACCGGTATCAGACGTTCGTTGCCAGTCCGTACGCGACTGAGATACTGGTGCGCAACATCGGGGAGCGTGAGAAAGGGCCGGTGTTCCTGTCCCGGTGTGGAGAAAAGTTGAAAGCGCATTCGAAAGTGACTGGCCTTGACAGCGCAGTGCGGCGGCTTAGTCTGACCGCGATTCAGGCCGGTGAGCGTGTGCCGCTGTGCTTTCACGATCTGCGGCGGGTGTTCGCGGCCAACAGTCTGTCAGAGGGTGCTGACCTGCTGGCGGTCAGTCAGACGTTAGGACATGAGGATATCCGGGTGACGCAGCAGCGTTACACCGGACGCGGTGACGGGAAGAAAATAGCCGAGAGGCAAAGGAGGATCGGGTGATGCAGGAGTTGACACAGGAGGAGGCGGAGCGGTGCGCAAGG
>JAKLHG010000418.1 GCA_022710255.1 Candidatus Hydrogenedentota bacterium | reverse complement strand
AGCTCGCGAGCATCGACCTGTCGAAGCTGACGACCATCGGCAACAGCGTGGGGCTCGACTATAGCCCCTATGTCTACGTGAGCTCGTCCATCCAGGGCTGCGACCAGCTCGTCAACCTGGCTGGCACGGGCGCGCTGGCCGTGCTGCACGGTTCCCTGTGCCCCGACGGTGCGGTAATCAAGGCGGCGGCGGCCACCCCCGCGTTAATGAAGCACCGCGGCCCCGCCGTTATCTTTGAATCCGCCGAAGATGCCCAACGCATAGATGATCCCGGACTTGCCATCACGCCGGACCATGTCATGATACTGCGCAACTGCGGCCCCGTGGGCGCGGGTATGCCCGAAGCGGGCTGCCTGCCCATCCCGAAATATCTCGCCGTACAGGGCGTGAAAGATATGGTGCGCGTGTCCGATGCGCGCATGAGCGGCACCGCATACGGCACGGTGGCGCTCCACTGCGCGCCGGAGGCCGCAGTCGGCGGACCGCTGGCGCTGGTGCGGAACGGCGATAAGATAGAACTTAATGTGGAAGAACGTCGCCTGGACCTGCTGGTGGAACCTGCGGAGCTCGAACGGCGCCGCAGCGAATGGGCCTCTCCCGCCAAACCGGAACGGGGCTGGCGCAGGCTTCATGTAGAGCATGTTTTACAGGCAAATCTGGGTGCGGATATGGCTTTTCTGTAAGGCCGGAAGGGCTGCCTGCTCATTCAGGGGCTTCCGTTGAAACAGGGGCGTCATTGATCTGGGCCCATTCCGCCATGGAACCGTCGTACAAGGTCGTGTTTTCATTTCCCAGCAGCAGCGCCGCGAAATACCCCACCGAGGCCGCCTGGCCGCTGTTGCAATAGGTGATGAGATGTGTGTCCTTCTTTACGCCCCGCCGTCCATAGACCTGTTCCAGCGTTTCGGGCGTTTTGTATACAAAATCAGGCCCGGTAAATAACTCCTCATTGGGAAGGCTGCATGCGCCCGTGATATGGCCTTTCCGGGACACATAGTCCTTCACTTTGTCTCCGGTAAAGAACGCCGCGGGACGCATGTCGGCCACAACGCCCGCACCCTAGCGCAGCATTGTTTTCACCTCCTCCCGGTCTGCCAGCAGTTCCGTGCGGGGAACAAGTCCGGACAGGACCGCCTTAGGAGCCTGGACGGTTCCCGCATCCAGGGCGCGTCCCTCGGCCTTCCACTTGCCGATGCCGCCATCCAGCAGGGAAAGGCGCGTAAAGCCCATGTACTGCAATACCCAGAAGACCCGCGTGGCTTTCACCCGTTTTTCAGGATCGGCCATGTCCGAGTAAATCACCACGTGCTTCTCCGGATTGATACCGGCATCCCCGACAATCTGGTGCAACTGGTCCAGTGGCTTCAGCAGGCCATGAATTCCGTCGCGAATTTCCGACAGGGTGTCCGCGTCAAGATGAACCGCGCCGGGGATATGCCCCGCAGCAAAGTCCGCGCTGTTACGTCCATCCACAATGCACATGTTTACAAGACCTTGCAGGCCTTCAGTGGACACCAGCAAGGGCGCCGACGCGGCCAGCAGACAACTAAGCAAAAGCGAGCTAATCATTGTGTGCCTCTTTTTTTTCCTTAAACCCAATTCCACTGCAATCTACTTGTGTTATGGTGTAAACACCGGCATAACAAGAAATATTCGCATCACCCAGCCGGAGCGCGGTGGAAAGGAGGCAGGAATCCACAATTCGATTACAGGACGCGCGTGAAAAATATGTTGAGGATGCCCGATGCCAATAATTAAAATAATTTCCGGGGGATAGACCGGCGCGGACCGGGGCGGGTTCGAGGCTGCCCTTCGTGGCGGCGTGCTCCATGGCGGCTGGTGTCCCAAAGGTCGCAAGGCGGAAGACGGGCGTATTCCTGCATGCTATACCTTACGCGAAACCGACACGGAAACCTATCCGCAGCGGACGGAACGCAATGTCGTGGATTCGGATGTCACCCTCGTGTTTACGCGGGGCGCACCGGCGGGCGGTTCTTTGCTGATCCTTGAACTGGCCCGTAGGTATGGAAAGCCCTGGTATGCGATAGACTTGGCCCGGGGAACCTGGGAAGAACACATCACGGGGATTGTGGCCCGGTTGCAGGGAAAGGCTACGGACGGTGAAGGCACCTCCTGCGGCCGACCACCGGAAGCATGTGTGTTGAACGTGGCCGGCAGCCGCGAGAGGGAAAACTCGGGCATCGAGGCAACCGTTATGGCGTTGATGTGCGCGGGTATAGATAGATTAAAGCATTAGTTTCTTTCTATGTCGAGGAGAAAGGCGTTGCGTAATGCCTCCCGCTTCCTTAGGCTTTCCAAAAAAAATTGAATCCTTCGAATCTTACCCGTATACTTTATGCATAATATCATGAAGTTATGCATATATGGAGGCTGCCATGCGGACAACAATTGACCTGCCGGAAGCACTTGTGATGGAAGCCATGCGCCTGTCTCATCAGCGGACCAAAACGGGAGTAATTATATCCGCCCTTGAAGACTACGTGCGTAAGCAAAAAATCCAGGGACTCAAAAAATACAGAGGGCGTGTCCCGTTAAATGTTGATCTGAACCGTCTGCGCAGGCGGCCATGAGTGTTCTGGTTGACACATCGGTCTGGATTGATTATTTTCGCGGGGAAGGCTTGTCCGATACGCTTGATGGACTTATCGACCAGAACCTCGCGGTGACCAACGACTTAATCCTCTCCGAACTATTACCTTTTCTGTATCAACAGCGGCAGCGAAAACTTGCGGCTCTTCTTCAGGAACTGCAACTACAGCCCATGCGTATTGATTGGCCGCAGATTATCGAATTACAGACCGTATGCCTGCGCAACGGCATCAACGGGGTTGGCATCCCGGACCTCATGATTGCACAAAACGCCATGCAGGGCGGTCTGCACTTATTGTCGTGGGACAAACATTTCTCCTCGATGGCAAAGTGCATTCCGCTCTCCCTGTATGAGTAGGCAAGCCGATACTGTGAGGTGGTATGTGCCATGCAGGAGTGGTGTGCTACCATACATGGACCGGGCCTGATGGGGCGACTCATCTTGCCCGACCACATATTCTTTTTGGCGCGCATCCCCTCACGTCATGTGGGTGAAAGCCTTCACTGCGCTGCCGCTACATTGTCTGGGAGTCACCATGAAAGAAACACCTTATTCGGAATTCAACAACAGCAACTTAATCCTGCGAGACCACCTGGCGATTGACCGCACGCTATTAGCTAACGAGAGAACCCTGCTGGCGTATCTGCGTTCCGGGGTGGCCATGGTCATGGCCGGTTTTACGATTATACATTTTCTCAAGGAGGGTTGGTTCTGGGCGGTTGGAGTTGCTTGCCTTCCGATTGGAATCCTGACAGGGGTTATCGGCGTCATGCGATACACGCGGATGAACAGGACGATAGCGATGGTCCGAAATCAGACCAAAACAGGCGACACGCCGGAGGCCTGACAACGCTGAGCGGTGTGGTGTGTTCCTAAACCGGACGCGCCTGCCCGTCCCGGCGATCCGCTTTCCATGCAGCCACGGCTACGAATACCAAGGCCAACGGCACAAGTGTTCCCGCCAGAAGCCCCAGGCGCAGACCGGCGCTTTCCGCCACAATGCCGATGCCCCAGGGCATGACCAGGCAGCCGAAATTGCCCAGGCCCGCGAGCACGGCAAACAGGGATGCGCCGCCCTGGGGGAAACGGTCGGCGGTGAGCGCCAGGTTGGTGGGCCAAAGGGGGCTGCAGGCGAACCCGACGAGAATACACGCCGCCAATGCCGGCTGCGGCCGGGTAAGCAGTCCGCCGAACAGATACAGACAGGTGCATACCAGCGCCGCGCCGAGCATAATCCCATGGGGATTGAACCGGTTCAGCCGGTGCGCGGCCAGAAGGCGTCCGATGGCCATGGCCAGGGAAAAGGCGACAAGCATGGCTGCGCCGGCCGCCTTGCTGTATCCCAGTTCCCGTTCCGAATAAGCGGGCAGCCATTGCATGATCCCGGCTTCCGTCGCGCCCGCCAGCACAATAGCCGTCACGGCAAGGAGGAAACGGGGCCGCCGCATCAGGCGCCGCAACCCGTCACGCTCATG
>JAKLHG010000417.1 GCA_022710255.1 Candidatus Hydrogenedentota bacterium | reverse complement strand
GTCGGCCCAATGCGCGTCTTCCAGCGCGAATCCCCGTCCGAGTTCAATCGTGTCGATACCAAGCAGATCGAGCATGTCTTCATGAACGATGGCGAGTTGCTGTACGGGATCATAAACGCGCACCGGCGCTTCGGGCAGGCCGAGGGCGGAACGCAGTTTGGGGTAAAGCATGGCGGCAATGCCGGAAGAGCGGTGCCCTGATAAATCCACAGGAACACGGTCCGGTTCGCGGTGGTTCAGTGCGGCAAGAATGCGATTGCGGTGTGTCATGGTGAGCAACCTTTACGATGTAGTGTGGACAAGGCGTCCTGCCTAAATTTCGCCTGTAATCTTACACAGCCCGGAAACTCTCAACAATAATATAATCCGTTATCCCGCCGGGAAATAAGAAATAATCAGGCGCTCAATAGTATATACGCTTTGGGCGTTCAAGAAAAGGAATACGGCCCGTATGGAAACGTGTCCAGCTGTCCATCGCTTGCCCTCTTGTGCACCGTCCTCGGTTAATCGGTTTTTGTACCGCCGGGGCCTAGCGGACCATCGTCTCCAAAAGCATTTTTACGAGATTTACGTCAAAAAGGAGTTGTATCCCCGCGAGCAGCGTCAGGGCCATGATGACCCTGTTGAAGAGGGATTCGGAGATGCGGTAATGCATCCACTTTCCGAGCCAGGATCCGGCCGGAATTAACGGCACCAGGAACAAGTCGAAACGCAGCACGGAAAGGTCTATCAAGTCGACGGCCACGTAAAAGGGCAGCTTGGTAAGATTGATGAGGGTAAAGGTCCAGGCCACGGTGCCTACAAAGAGGGTCTTGCCGAGGTCCTGTGAAAAGACAAACAGACTGACCACCGGTCCGGCCGCATGGGCGATGGTCGAGGAAAACCCCGCAAAAATGCCTGCGACCCAACCGATGCACGGCCCCGCCTTTTTTCCGCGCACCCATTGCAGCGATACTTCCCTGGCAAGGATATAGAGCGCCAGCAGGATGGCCATCACGCCGACAAAGCGCTTGATATAGCCGCCATAGGATTCGATGCCGGCCTGCCCCGCCTGCCACCAGACCAGGGCGCCCAGCAGGATGCCCACAATGGAAGGCACATATATCTGGCGTATCACCGTCCAGTCTTTATTGTGCCGATGATGGTAGATGGCGTTCAGGTCCAGCAGGATAAGCAGCGGCAGCAATGTGGCCGCTACTTTGTCCACCGGCATGACCAACATCATAAGCGGCAGGGACAATACGCCCGCCCCTCCGGCGAAACCCGATTTGCTGACGCCCTGAATAATAACGGCGGCGCTTACAAACAACCGGAAAAGCGCCGGGGAAACTCCGGGCAGAATATAGGCTGCAAGCATGGTACCCTCGCGTTGAGTCTTTATGGAAAAACGCCCGCCGGGGGCAAATGAACGCGACATGACTTTCTGCCACAACAGGCCGTGCCGGCTTGGACGAATAAACAGGCCTTCCCTTCTCCTAGCCGCGCCATTCCCCAAGTCACGTTGCGCGTTCCCTCCTGTGCCCGCAACAGCGCATTATTTGAACAGGCCGGCAGGACTTGCGATATCACCGCCCCAGAATATCGCCAATAAAATCAGGACCAGCACGGCAAGCACCCCCAGAAAAATGGCACGCGGCGTAACACTGCAGAAATAACCGCCGCAGCAGTCACATCCGCCGGTCGAAACCACCACGTCCACCGGTATGGCCGCATCCACCACGGTTCCGGCTGCGGGGGTTTGTTTGATTACGCTGCCTTTCGGAACCGTGTCGTCGCATTCATACGTCACGGTTCCCAGTACGAAGGACGCCCCTTCCATTTTCAGATGGGCGTTGTCCAGTTCCAGGAACGAAACGTCTGGAACACTTTCTCCGCCTGCGCACAGGGTCGTGCAAAACAACATCAAGAACAGCGGAAATAGTGCCTGCACGAAAGCCCGCGTAACATGAGAACCACTCGAATATATCTTGTTCATTCTTTTTTCCTTAGCAGGGTAAAGCGATTTTTGATATGCATCCAACACAATTTTTTAAAGTATGCCATCATGCCTTAAACGCCAGGCGGAAAACTGCGTTCTACCTGTCTGCGGGCGAAGATACGCTAAATTCCTCTACGGCAGTCAAGCATGAATACCGATATCCGCACCTATTTCCGTATCCCTCTAAATACACGAACTTCCGGCTAAAAGTCAAATGGCGCCCTTCTTTTTCACGGTTCCGGGATACCAGCATGAGCAAGGAAGCCTGTCCCAAGACCGTGGGTGTAGTTGTTTAATCTTTCATCCATCGGTTACACTGAACAGATAAATCAGGAGGAATACGGTAATGACAGAATCTACTTTTATCACTGAGGATTTTTTGCTTACTTCGGAATACGCACGGGAACTGTATCACAAGTATGCCAAACCCCTTCCTATCGTGGACTTTCACTGCCATCTGCCCCCGGAACACGTGGCCGAAGATTATCAGTTTGCCAATATGACGGATATATGGCTTAAAGGCGACCATTACAAGTGGCGGTTGATGCGTGCCAACGGCATTCCCGAGCGCTTTTGTACGGGCAATGCCTCTGATTGGGAAAAATTTTCCAAGTGGGCGGCAACTGTTCCTTACCTCGTCCGTAATCCCGCCTATCACTGGACCCACCTGGAATTGCGAAAACCTTTTGGCATAACCGATTCCCTGCTTGGCCCGCAGACGGCGAAAACCATCTGGAAGAAGTGCAACGAAATGCTTGCCACTCCGGAATTTTCGGCCCGGGGCATCATGAAACATATGAATGTTGCCCTGGTTTGCACTACCGATGACCCGGTGGATAGTCTCGAGGCGCATCTGAAGACCGCTGAAGATCAGGATTTCCCCATCCAGATGCTTCCCACGTGGCGTCCGGACAAGGCGTTAGCCATAGAGCATACGGAGTCCTTTAATACCTGGCTGGACCGGCTGGAGGAAGCGTCGGGCATAGCGTGTGCCAGTTTTGACGGCCTTTTGGAAGCGTTGTATACCCGGGCGCGTTTCTTCGCTTCAAGGGGTTGCAAGGTGGCCGACCATGGCCTGGAAGAACCCTACGCCGCAGATTTCAGTTTAACGGAGGTGCGCGCCGTCTTTAGCCGGACGCGGTCTGGCAAAAAACCGAATGCGGATGAAACCCATGCCTACAAGTCCGCCATGATGCAGGAATTGGGCCTTCTGAACCATGAAATGGGCTGGGCGCAGCAATTACACCTGGGCCCCATTCGTAACACGAACAGCCGTATGTTTGCCGCTTTGGGCCCGGACAGCGGGTTTGATTCCGTAGGCGACCAACCCATGGCCAAATCCCTGGCACGCATGCTGGACCGCCTTGACAGGCAGGACCGCCTGGCACGAACCGTCCTGTATACGATCAATCCGGCATTAAACATGATGTTTGCGACCATGACGGGTAATTTTCAGGACGGTACTGTTCCGGGCAAGATCCAGTTCGGCAGCGGATGGTGGTTCAACGATCAATTGGACGGTATGCGGCAGCAACTGGAAACCTTGTCTCAGACGGGCCTCATCAGCCGGTTTATCGGCATGCTGACCGACAGCCGGAGTTTTTTAAGTTATCCCCGCCATGATTACTTCCGCCGCCTGCTTTGTGAACTGTTCGGAAATGACATGGTCCGGGGGCAACTCCCGACTTCGCTGAACCACATGGGACAAATCATCAGGGATATTTGCTATTACAACGCCGTTTCCTATTTTGGTTTCGACCTTCCGGACCCGAATGCATGACGAACCCGGCATGTCAGAACCTTAACGCCCCGTCCACTTCTGAGACAGGCCTGCTGTTGCTGTATACGGGCTCCCCCTCCCATCCCGACCCGGCGTGTGTAGCCGCCTACCTGCGGGAATTTCTGATGGACCCCTGCGTTATGGATATGCCCGGGTGGCTGCGGGGAACACTGGTAAAGGGTGTCATCGTGCCGTTGCGGGCACGCAAGTCCGCCGCCAAATACCAGAGCATCTGGACGCCGGAAGGTTCACCGCTGACCTGGTATACGCAGTGCTTCCGGGAGGCGCTTCGGGAACAGTTTCCGGAGAGTCCCATCGCCTCGGGCGCGGCCTATGGCG
>JAKLHG010000416.1 GCA_022710255.1 Candidatus Hydrogenedentota bacterium | reverse complement strand
AAAATACCATCTATACCCATACCCGCATGCTGCCGGGCGTGCGCATTTCGGACGCCAAGATAAAGGATGCCATTATTTGCAGCGGGAGCCGCATCCATCGGGCGGAGATCTCCAATGCCATCATCGGCATTCGCGGAATTGTGCAGGCGGGGGCCGTAATCAAGCGGTCTATTGTGCTGGGCGCCGACTACTTCGAAGAACCAGATGCCATCCGCAACTATCCCATTGGCATCGGAAAGAACACCCGAGTTACCCAGGCCATCATTGACCACAACGCACGCATCGGGAAGAATGTCGTCATCCAGGGCTCGAATAAGCTCCCAAACAAAGACGGCGAGGGCTACGCTATCCGGGACGGTATCGTCGTGGTGTTCAAGGATGCCGTCATCCCCAATAACACCCATATCGGAGACGTCTAGCCGGTATTGTCTTACCGCTTTCCCTGCTGATAAAATACACCGGTTGTATTGTCTGAAGACTAGGCCGTTAATACTATGGAAGGAACACTGTATGCAAACATCATTAATCATTGAATCCAACGGGTCCGGAAAAGAAAAACTGGAGGCCTTGCTGAGCCAGGGCTATACCGTGGTATCCATTACGGCCAACCATGGCAAAAGTTACAATGATTTCCTGATCATTCTGGAGAAAAAGGATTAACAAAGGAAAGAAGCTGGACAATGCGTAAAATCAACTATGGCTGGATCATTGCCGCGTCTATTGCCCTGGGTATCGGGGCGCTGATCTATTTCGGAAGCCCGAGCCGGCTTCCCGTGGAAGAACAACAGGCGCGCGAAGACGCCGTCGGCCGCTTGAAGAAGGTTCAAGCGGAAGAAAATACTTTGCAGGAAAAAGAAACCGTGTCGGAAGCGGCCGCCGCGCCGGCAGCAACGAAAGAGGAAAAAGCGATGTGGCCTGAAGTCTCCCCCGACACCTTTAAAGTCAAGTTTGAATGTTCCACCGGCGACTTTACGGTGGAGTGTCAGAAAGCCTGGGCGCCCCTCGGCGTACAGCGCTTTTATGAACTGGTTCGCGAAGGGTTTTACGACAATTCCGCGTTCTTCCGCGTGGTGCCCGGTTTTGTGGTTCAGTTCGGTCTGGCTGCCGACCCGAAGGATACGGCCAAATGGCGCACCAAGCGGCTTCAGGATGACCCGGTCAAGGAAAGCAACCTGCCCGGTTACCTCACGTTTGCCACTTCGGGGCCGAACTCCCGCACCACCCAGTTGTTCATCAACACCGGTTCCAACAAGAATCTTGACCGGATGGGGTTTGCCCCCTTCGGAAAAGTAATCGAGGGCATGGATGTTGTGGAAGGCATTAATGCGGAATACGGGGAACGCCCGAACCAAGGAATGATTACCCAGGAAGGCAATGCTTACCTGCTTAAGAATTTCCCCAATATTACCCTGATCAAAAAAGCGACGCTTCTGAAATAATACGCGTCAAGACAGCGTGCGGAATAGCTTCGAGGCTGACAGCGATTGCTTCCCGGCATGTTCCGTCATTGGGTATGCCTCATGGATGCTCTGGGTGTCATTGTTGGACTGGACATAGGCGATGCGCGGACCGGCATCGCCCGCAGTGATGCGTTGCAGTGTCTTGCGTTTCCCCACAGTGTGGTACGTGCCGGAACCGCGAGCGCGATGGCAACCGCCATCGCGGCGGCCCTCCGGGAACTTTCGCCGGTATTGGTCGTGGCCGGTATGCCGCTGAACCAGAATGGCGAGCCGGGACCGCAGGCGGCGCGGGTCGCTTCGCTGATCGATACACTGCGCACCATGACGCCGGTGGAAATCGTGGTTCAGGATGAGCGCTATACCACCGCGGAAGCGCTCCGGGTCGCGCGGGACATGAATACCCGGGGTAAAACCCGCAAGAACAAAGTGGACCAGGTTGCCGCGGCGCTCATTCTGCAGACCTATCTTGACCGGCGCGCAGCGGCGAAGCCGCGGCCTTCCACACAGGTATAGGAAGTAATGAGAAGTAAGCCGGCGGAAATACCGACCCGAAAGCGGCGATGGACTTTCTGGCGCCTCATGGTCATGGCCTTTATCTGGGCGTGGGTGCTTTTACTCGCGGGGGTGGGCGTGGCCGCCATCGTCGCTTTCCTGGTTTATGACCAGGTGACCCGTCCCGGGGAACCGGGCACCGCCGTAGAAATCACGATTCCCCAGGGAGCAAGCGGCCGGGACATCGGCCGCCTGCTGGCGGACAGGAGGCTGATAGAACACGAGGGCTTTTTCCGCCTTGCCCTCAGGCTCAAGAATGAGGACGTGATTATCCGCCATGGGGCCTATGAACTGCACAAGGGACTTTCCGCCCTGCAATTGCTGCAGGTCTTGATGGAAGGCCCGCCGCCCCACCTCCAGGCAAATCAATTGCGCGTGACCATTCCGGAAGGCCTGTCCATAGCGCAGACGGCCGCCTTGACGAACGCGCCGGAAGCGTTCATCGAAGCCGCAAAGGATGTTTCCCTCATCGAACGCCTTGGTATCACCGCCGAGACACTCGAAGGTTTTCTGATGCCGAACACCTACTTTTTTGACAAGGAGCCTGAACCGCGGGCATTGGTGGCCGTCATGGTTGCGCAGTTCGAGAAGCAGTGGGAAACGTTGGTCGCTGAGAACCCGGGCGCCGCACATCTGGACAAAAAGTACCTGGTGACCGTGGCTTCGCTCGTGGAACGGGAAACCAAAGTGGATGAAGAACGTCCGCTGGTGGCGCAGGTCATTTATAACCGCCTGCAGAAAAACATGCTCCTGCAAATGGATTCCACGCTGCAATACGCCCTGAACAAATACGGGCAGCGCCTTCTCAAGGAAGACACGCAGGTGAAATCCCCGTACAACACGTATCGCAACAAGGGACTGCCGCCCGGCCCGATATGCAACCCGGGGTTGAAGAGTCTGCGCGCGGCCATGGCCCCGGCGGATGTATCGTACCTGTATTTCGTATCCAATGCCGACGGCAAAACCCACACCTTCAGCAACACGCTGGAGGAACATAACCGGGCTGTGGCGCGATTTGCGCGTGAAATCCAACCGCAGCGGGCCGCACAACAATCAGAGCAGCAACAACCCTGAGAAAAAGGCGCCGGTCTTTGCGGCTGGGCAACCACGCACCGGCGGGCACACTATCAACCGTAATTTCGGCAAGATTCTTGCCGGGGAGGTATCCCAATGAACCCATCGATGGAACAACGTTATCTCGAACGGCTTAACCGCTTTGTCACCGCCTTGCGCAACGAAAAACCCGACTGCGTGCCCATTCGCCCGTTCGCCGCGGAATTTGTGGCGCGATACGCCGGCTACACCTGCCAGGAGGTGACCCATGACTTCAACAAGGCTTTCGATGCAACCCGCAAAACCTTGTCCGATTTTGACTGGGACGCGGCCCCGGGAAGCATGGTCTACGTGTGGACCGGACTGACCCAGGCGCTCGGCTTGCGTTACTACGGCATTCCTGGCATTGATGTCCCCCCTGACACCGGATTCCAATATCTGGAACCGCCGGCCAACCAATCCTTCATGCGTGAGGACGAATATGACCAGCTCATCGAGGACCCGACAGCCTTCCTGTATAATGTCTGGCTGCCCCGGGCTTCCCGCGCCATTGAGCCGGTCGGAGGCACCGTCACCGCCAACCATAATTATGCCCTGGTAAAGGGCGCCATGGCCATGATGAATTATTTCAACGCCTTTCCCGTTCAAGGAGCCCGGATGCGCGAGGAATGCGGGACCGCTTCCGCCATATCAGGCATCTTCAAGGCGCCCTTCGACATCATCGGCGACAAACTTCGCGGTTACGAAGGCCTGACCATGGATATGCTCGTACAGCCGGAAAAGGTACTCGCCGCCTGCGAAGCGCTCATGCCGCATCTCTACCAGATGGCCCTCTCCGGCGCCGACCCGGACGGGCACGTACCCATCGGCTTCTGGATGCATCGCGGATGCGTGCCGTTTGTCACGCCCGCGCAGTTCGCGTCGCACTACTGGCCGATGGTGCGGGCGATCATCGAGGAGCTTTGGGCATGCGGCCGACAGACGCTCTGCTACGCCGAGGGCGGCTGGGGCGCGCATCTG
The DNA here is from genome assembly GCA_022710255.1 of Candidatus Hydrogenedentota bacterium. Classification (GTDB taxonomy): domain Bacteria; phylum Hydrogenedentota; class Hydrogenedentia; order Hydrogenedentales; family CAITNO01; genus JAAYBJ01. The sequence continues at coordinate 15 of JAKLHG010000416.1, read as the reverse complement.
ATGAGCTTCCGCGAG
>JAKLHG010000415.1 GCA_022710255.1 Candidatus Hydrogenedentota bacterium | reverse complement strand
CTACCGCCGTAATCGGGATACCCGCCTTTTACCGCGCCTGTCGCATGACACGACTTAACCGTGCCGTTCCCGTTCCACCCTACCAAGCCCCCAACGTGCAATTCGCCTGTAACATCACTCGTTGTGTAACTTGAAGTAATATCCCCATCATTCCACCCTACCAAGCCACCAACATCTTCCTCAGCTGTGACCTCTGCTGTTGAGCAGCAAGAAGTAATGTCTCCACTACTATATCCTGCCAGGCCGCCAGCATAAAAGGCTGAACCAACTACAACACCCGTTACAGCACAAGATACAATATTACCGTAATTGTGTCCGACCAAACCACCAATACAACTCCACCCTTTCGCAAACACGTTTTCTAAAATTATGTTACATAAATTACCGGAGGAGCCAATAAATTCAAAAACACCTACGTCATTTCCCCCCACTTTTACTATTCTTATATTACTTAATACATGCCCGCGGCCATCCAGTTTCCCGGTAAAAAACGTGGATTCATTCCCAACCGATTTTACTGGTACGCCTTCAAAATTAATATCAGAAATTAGCACGAAACAGTTGTCCCAATCTGCAGATGAGTTGCACAAGGTAGTCCAGTCTGTCACATTGGCAATCTGCCAAGGGTTGTCGGGCGTTCCTTCACCGCCACTATATGTTGCAGCATACCCTACCCTTCCGATAACAAGCCATAGCACTAAAGTTGTTTCGATAACTATCCATGAATAACGATCCACTTCTTTACGTCTCCTTTGGTTTACTGTGAATTATTTATATTAATATCATTTATATACTTAATAGTATATAAAATATTTTATAAGCGTTTCAACTAGATTCCAGACATTTCTTAATTCTGGAAAGCAATTTTATGTTTAAAGGCATCTGGTTCAGCCGTACGCTCCCAGCCACGCCATGGAGTACGACCACAGATTGTTGTATCGCACCATGGCGCACCTGGAAGGTACGCCTACATGATTTCAGGGTTTTCCTTTGTTTTTTTCGGACACCAGCGGTTGTAAAAGAGCGGCGATTTCTGCTGTTATTTTTTCATGGGCGGCACTGTTCGGATGCATACCGTCCAGAAGCCAGTCGTGCAGGGAGTGGCCGGGCGCAGCTGCATGGTCCGTGTACATCCGGTTTACATCAATCAACAGGGCGTTTTCCTCCTTTGCGATCCGGCGCGCCGCCTCCACGTAAGACACAAGCAGGACATTAAAGCCCGCATCGCTGGCGGTGTCGTAAGGAGGCTTGCCATAAAGCGCGATGAGTTCCTCGGTCCAGGCAAGCGGATTGGGAGTCAGCAGAATGGGAATCGATCCCTTGTCTTTCAGTATATGGACAAAGTGCCGGAGGTTTTCCGCGTAGCGTTCCACGGTAACCCTCGGTTCTGCAATGCCCCGCCACACATCCGCCGCCGCGTCGTTCAAGCCGAAGAAGATCGTTACCGCATCGGGGTTGTGGCGCAGTACATCCTGTTCGAAGCGTTCACGGGCCAAGTCGGTCGTATTGGAGCCGACACCGGCATTGATAAAGGTAATCGCGGGGAATTTCGCCCGGAGACAATCCGCAAACACCTGGACCCCCTCGCGCGGGGCAGTGGTCGAATCGCCGAACAGGACTACCACCGCATCGGGTTCGGGCTCTTTCCGCAACAGCCATGCCGGGGTGAACCGGGCGCACCGGATATCCCGGCCGCCTTCCACGTCCTGCTGCCACACCGCGACAAGCGTTCCGTCCGCAGCCTGTACGCAGGAGGGGTAGGAGGCCTGACCGCCGGTGTAAGGGAAGGCGATATCCTTGGGTGTCGACCAGGTGCGCGTCCCGTCAAAAGAGGCCGCCGCGCAGAGGGGGAACCGTTGGAGCGCATTATCCCAGACCACCAGCGTCCCGCACCGGTTCCCGACAGTAAAGGAACACAGGGCGGCGGGAGCATTGGAACCGAAAAGCGGACTCGGCCCGATGCCGGTCCACGTGAGGCCGCCATCCGCGCTCCGCGCTTCATAAAGGTGGTCGGCGCCCGTGCGCATCAGCATGTACAGGGTGCCGTCCTCAAGCGTTACAAGCGCCGGTTCGTCGGTGCCGCTGACCCCTTCCGTGGCCTTGGTATACTCGGCGTGGGTGTCTCCGCCGTTCACCCAGGTCTCGCCGTTATCCGTGCTCCGCATCACGCCCGCGCGGAGGTCCATCTGGGATTCGGCATCATGGGCGGCGCCGGTTTCACAGACCACGTCCCACGCATATCCCATGACCAGCGTGCCATCGGCCAGTCGAAGGCCGCGATGGGTTTTACCGCACGTGTAAGGATGGTTCATGGGGATAGTGTACGGTTCCGACCAGGTGCGGGCAGTGTCCTCGCTGCGCACACACCACGTTGTGGAGGTGCGTATCCCGGTTTCAAAATTCACCGAGGTGCACAGGATGAATATTCGTGATCCGGACACGACGATATTCGGGTCCGCCTCGATGAAATCCTCCCTGGCAATCAGCGTCACCGGTTCCGACCAGGTCCGGCCGTGGTCTTCTGAAATCGCATATACCACGGCATCATCAGAGGGCTCCGTGGCCGCACGCGACCAGGTCAACAGCAAGCGGCCATCATCCAGCGCCGCAATACACGGCCAGCGGTGCTGATGACCCTCCTCATGGGACGCTATCGTATGCTGTTCGAAGGACGGTCCCGGCGGTGGGGAGAAAAGGCATGCGGCTCCAATCAAAAGCGTTATCATCATGGGCGTATTCTCCGTGAAATCCATCAGGCAGAAGATAATACCGGTCCATAATAATGGCCGAATGCAGCAAGGGGGTGCAACTCGGGCTTCTTCCTGAACCGGCAAACCCGCGTTATACCGGGACAGGTGAATCCGCATGTAAGAAACCGAATTGTTGGAGTGCAGCCAATAGGCATAAGGACGTCGAAACGGCGTTTTGCCGCTTTATATCAAGAGGCCGGTACCGGCCTAAGTTACGATGGAAGCGGCAGGATGCCACTTCTACGATCCTTACCATTCCTTGCGTACGAATTTAGGGGACACAGTACGGGTGGTAACCAGGGAAATCAATGCATTAGACTATGACTTTATTGAAAGGAGAATAATGCATGCTTTCCATACTGTGGTGTTCATTGATGGCATGCCTGCTGACCGGGATGGCAGTCGATATCGGGCAAAACAGTGCCGCGGGCAAGGCTGGTGATGCGAACAGGATAGTGGAGGTCGGGTCCGACAAACAATTGTTCGTGGACGAAACCTTTTTTGAAACTTCCGCCAACATCTCCCTGCGCCTTCATCCTGCCGTCAAGACCGGGGAGCACACCCTGGTCTCCGACCGTCCGTGGGAAGACGCCACGCTCAATTGGTTCAGCGTCATGGACGATGAGGGCACCTACCGGATGTGGTATGAATGTTATGACGTTACGGGCTGGCCGACACCCGACGATACCTCCTTTTGCTACGCGACCTCGAAAGACGGCATCCAGTGGAACAAGCCATCACTTGGTGTATTTTCCTACGAGAGTTCCACAGACAACAATATCCTTTTCCGGCAGATCGGCACGCCGGGCGCGCACTCGCGCGTTCATGGCGCCGGGGTGTTCAAAGATCCAACGGCCGCGCCAGAGGCACGTTATAAAGCGGTGTCGCAGGGCCTTTTTGAAGGATATGAGCCCCCGTATCGCGTCGCGGGCATGTATTCCGCGGACGGATTGCGCTGGACCCGCCTACCCGCTCCAATATGCGATGTATTCGCCGATAGTCAGTATTCCGCCTGGCGAGACCCTGTGTCGGGAGACTACGTCCTGTTCGGCCGTGTGGCGGGACGGGGACGCGCCATCGGACGCGCGGCAAGCGCCTCGTTCGAGCACGTTACCCCCCTGGAACTGGTGCTGGATACGGAAGCGCGTCACCCGCCGGACTGCGACCTTTATAATCCTTCCGCGTTCAAGTACCCCTGCGCGGAAAATGTCTATCTCATGTTCCCCAGTCTGTACCATCATAATACGGACACACTGGATATTCACCTCGCCGTCAGCAGGGACGGTATTCATTGGTCATGGCCGGAATGCGGCAAACCCTTTGTGTCGCTGGGCCATGCAGGAGATTTCGACAGCGGTTCCCTTTATATGGGGCAGGGATATATCCGTTCGGAAAAGGAACT
>JAKLHG010000414.1 GCA_022710255.1 Candidatus Hydrogenedentota bacterium | reverse complement strand
CACCCCAAGGTCGCGGGCCCGTCCGAATTCGTCACGGAAGCCACCATGGACCGGTCCGCCCGGGGACGATTCCGGATTCTGGCGGCGGAAGACGTGGCCGCGAACCAGAAAGTCATTCAACAGTTGCTCATGCACGCAGGTTATCGCTGTGTTGTCGTCGGCAACGGCCGTGAGGCGCTGGAAAAACTTACCCACGACGATTTCGACCTGGTGCTGATGGATTGCCAAATGCCGGAAATGGACGGCTATGAGGCCACCCGCGCCCTGCGTGATCTGGAAGGAGACAGCAGGCATACCCCGGTCATCGCCATGACGGCGTCGGTCATGAAAGGCGACCGCGAACGCTGCCTGGAATCGGGCATGGACGACTATCTTTCCAAGCCCATTACCCGGACGGACCTCCACGCGTTACTGCAGCGTTGGCTGGAACCTCACGCTGTCCCCCGTTCCGCACCCGTGCAGAACACGGCTGACCGGGCCGTCCCTGAACCGGGTCTGGAACCGTCTCCCGTAAAGTTGGATTACCTAAAAGAATACGCGGGCAGCGACACCGCATTTCTCCATACCTTGATGCACGCCTTTCTCGAGGAAAATGACCGGCATTGCGCCAGATTGATTGAAGCCATCGACAAGGCCGATATTACGCAAATCGCTTTTGAAGCCCATGCGCTGAAAAACGGAGCGCTGACCTTGAAAGCTGATACGCTCTCCGCCCTTGCGCTTAAACTGGAAGAGATGGCGAACAAAAAGGAAATCACCGGCGCGGAAGGTCTGGTACAACCGCTGCGCGAGGCTTATGACAGCGTCTCCAAATTCCTGTTACGCTATTTCGCCGAAAACCCTCTGGAAGAGGAACACTAGACCCTTCGCCGTTATTGCTCCGGTTATTCCAGAATCGGTTCCGAATTTCGACGGGCATCAGAAAACGAGGATATCCACCCGTTTGGCATTATCGCCGCCCGGACGGAACAGCACCATATCCTCAGCTTTGTTATGGTTCAGGTCATAGGCGCGCGCGGTTCCGAAAGCGGGCATCTTGAATTCCTGCCATGGCCGGGAGCCGATAAACTGTTCGGGATCCCCCGTATACACGGCCAAGGTATCGCTTTTGCTGCCATAGGCGATATCCAAGCGCCCATCGCCGCTGAAATCACCGAAAGTATAGGCCACCCGTTCCCGGCCTTCCGGCGCATCCATGGTCATGCTGGTATGATAATCCGCCTCCTGATTGAATTTTTCGCCGTCAAACAGGTGGACCTCCGCCTGCACCGCGAGTTTACCGCGCACGAAAAAGTTGACCAGGTTTTTCGCACCGAAAGGGATACGGATAAAGATCAGGTCCATCCGTTCATCCCCATTGACATCCATCACCAAGGGGCTGGAAACGGCGCCGCTGGCGGAAAACACAGCATCAGGCTTCTCAGGATAGACAAAGGGTTCCCTGGCCAGGTAAACGTGTGTCTCCGCATACATACGTACCGTGCCCCTGGTCTGGGTAATCACAATATCGGGAAAACCGTTGCCGCTAATATCCTTCATTGAGGCGGAAGCGTCCCACTTCTCCTCGAGATTCATCGGCAGCCGCACGCGTTTTTGTTGTGACCAGGCGTCTCCGTAGGCGAAATCGGCAAATTCATCACTGAGAAAGGCCAGACCGAGCGCCTGGTGGCCTTCAAGCGTAAAGGAGGCAAAATCAGGCAGCCGGTGTATGATGTACAGACTGTCACCGGAACGCATCTCGCTGACGACGTCACAAGACAGGAATGCAAGTTCCCGGCTTAGTGTGCGCACCTGGACGCCACCGGCCACCGGCAGCATCCATTCTTCTATGCCGTCCCCCTGCAGGTCCACGGCGCCCCATTTGGCGAAACAGGGCTCCCGGCTGTTCGTGGGATAGAGAGTGCTGAACCGAACCGTGTCAAGCACTGAAAATCCGCCCCCGACAAATTGATATACGGTGGCGCCGGCGCCGTGGGCTGCAACGACTTCCCGCGGTGGCTGCCCGTCCACCTCGGCAGCAAAGACCACACCGGTCTCCATAGGCAGATCAAGCAACAGTGCCGGTTCACGGCCGTACGTGCCGGATACTTCCGCCATGCAAACCGCCAGCTGTTTGCGCGGTGGAAACGCCGCTTCGTCATTGATTAACAGGAGAACATCCCCGAGCCCGTCCCCGTTCATATCCGTTACGGACACATCCCATACGGGCTGCCCGGTTTCCACAGTATAGACGCCCGCTTCCACTTGAGCCCACAAGGCGACTGCAAGCACGAAATACCCATTCATGGCGTTTTATCCTTAATTACAGTCCCTCTCTCGGGGCGGCACAACATTCTTGGGGAAAAAAGAGACGACCGCGGCTCCGCAGAAAGCGCATATTCTCAGTAACAGGCCGCCTCCGGTTCGTCTTTTGTTTTTGGGATTCGGCCATCTTCGTGTTATAATCTGCATGATTTCAGGATGCAGAGTCAACAGACACAACTTTTCAGGGTAGGCGGTTCATATATGTGGGATAGGTTTACGGAGAGAGCCAAACATGTAGTAAGCACCGCGCGCGAGGAGGCCGTGCGCCTGAACAGCGAATATGTCCGCACGGAACATATTCTGCTGGGCCTGTGCAAGGAGTCGGAAGGTATTGCCGCACATGCCCTGGAGAACTTGGGCATTGAAACGGAAAAACTGATCGCGGAAATCGAGGAACATGTGCAGCCGGAAGCGCCCGCGGTGACCGGCGGCGAAATTTCCTTTACCCCGCGCGCCAAAAAAGTGCTGGAATTGGCCGTAGAAGAGGCGCGCCACTTCAACCACAATTACATCGGCACCGAGCATATTCTGCTCGGCCTGATCAAAGAAGGGGAAGGGAAAGCGGCCAAAGTGCTGCGGGACATGGATGTTGACATCGGCCGGTTGCACGCGGAGGTGGTCCGGTTGCTGGGCGGCCAGCACCACCAGGGTGCAAATGAAGCGGCCGGCAGCCGCAAGTCCCAGACGCCCGCACTGGATACCTTCGGCCGTGACCTGACCCAGATGGCACGGGAGCACAAACTCGACCCGGTCATCGGGCGTCAGTCGGAAATTGAACGCGTCATCCAGATCCTCAGCCGACGGACCAAAAATAATCCCGTCCTGATCGGTGAAGCCGGCGTCGGCAAGACCGCGATTGTGGAAGGTCTGGCACAGGCGATTACCAGCGGCGATGTGCCGGATTTGCTCCTGAACCGCAGAGTACTCACCCTGGACCTTGCCGGCGTGGTGGCGGGCACCAAGTACCGGGGCCAGTTTGAGGAACGGCTCAAGGCGGTCATGAAAGAAATCCGCCGCGCGGATAACAGTATCATTCTCTTTATCGACGAACTGCACACCATTGTGGGCGCGGGCGCCGCGGAAGGTGCCGTTGACGCCGCAAATATTCTCAAACCGGCGCTTTCCCGGGGCGAACTGCAGTGCATAGGCGCCACCACGATGGACGAATACCGCAAGTACATCGAAAAAGATTCCGCCCTTGCGCGGCGTTTTCAGACCATTTTGGTGAACGCCCCCACGGTTGACCAGACCATCGATATTATCAAGGGCCTAAGCGACAAATACGAAGCCCATCATCGGGTGAAATTTTCGGAAGAAGCCATTGTGGCTGCGGCAAGGCTGTCGGACCAGTACATCACGGACCGTTTTCTTCCCGACAAGGCGGTGGACGTCATCGACGAGGCGGGCAGCCGCGCGCGATTGTTGATCACGACACGCCCCCCGGTTCTCAAGCAACTCGCCCAGGATATCGCGGAAGCCACGAAGGAAAAAGAATGCGCCATCAGCAATCAGGAATATGAGAAAGCGGCTGCCCTGCGCGACCGCGAACGCACCCTGATCGCCGCACTGGAAGATGCCAAACACGAGTGGGAACACAAACGCAACTCCTCGGAAACAGTCATCTCCGAGGAAGATATCGCCTACATCGTCTCCAAATGGACCGGTGTCCCGCTGACAAAACTGGAGGAAAAGGAATCCTCACGGCTGCTCCGCATGCGCGATGAGTTACACAAGGTGGTGGTGGGCCAGGACCAGGCTATTGATGCCATCACACGCGCCATCCAGCGTTCCCGGTCGGGCCTGCGCGGCCATAGCCGGCCGGTGGGCTCGTTTCTACTCCTCGGGCCG
>JAKLHG010000413.1 GCA_022710255.1 Candidatus Hydrogenedentota bacterium | reverse complement strand
CTCCGGTCCCTGCCAGAGACGGCGGCACCGATGAACCCCGTTGGCTATAAAATCGGGTTGGAGGTGCTGGTAAAAGGGAACTGTGAAAAGGTTGTCGAGATTCCCATTCATTTCAGCCAGCGTTTCAAGGGCGAAAGCAAACTCTCTCTTCGGGAACAACTGCTGTATCTGGAGCATCTGCGCCGGTTGGCCGAATACAAGTTCGGAGATTGGATGCGTTTCCTGGAGTTTAGCCTGGTCGGCTTATCGGGCGCTTTCGTCAACCTGGCCGCATTGACCCTGCTGGTGTGGTTTTCGATGCCCGTACGCGCGGCCGTGGCCGCCGCCATTTTCATTGCCATGCTGTCTAACTTTGTATTGAACCGCCAGTTTCCCTTTGCCTATGCCCGGGAAAAACATTGGCTGCCCCAATTGTTCGGATTCATCGCGGCCAGTTCCATCGGCGCGGGCGCCAATTACGGCACCGCCCTGCTGATACTTCATTTCTGGCCGTTGACCTTGCGTTTTCCGCAAATCGCGGCGTCCATCGGCATAGTTGCCGGCATGGCATCGAATTATCTGATGACGCGGTATGTAGTGTTCAAAAAGCCTTGACCCCGCGTTTGACTCCGGCCTACGCGGGAAAAAAACGAAACGCAGAGGGCGCAGAGAAGAGATATTTTCCGCCTGCGGGACTGTTCTTGATAGTGTTGCGTTAATCGGATAGAATACGTGCATGCAGGATATCAACCAAGAAGGAACACGCCATGCCAACAGTGCGTTTACAAGTGCTTATAGAGCAGGACGAGGACGGTTTTTTTGTAATGGATGTTCCCGCGCTGCGAGGCTGTCATGCACAAGGGCGAACCTATGAAGAGGGTATGGAAAACATTCGCGACGTTATCGCCATGTGTGTGCGTGAGATGCGTGAAGAAGGCTTGGAAATCGAAACCGGCTACCCGGAGGTCATTGGTATTAAAACGCTTGAGATAGCCGTTTGAGGTGTTTCATGGGTCATGACCTTCCCATGTTCACTGCAGTGGATATTGTAAAAGTACTTGAGCAACTTGGTTTTCAGGTACGGGAACTTGGCAGCACAAGCCATCGACGCTATATACATCCTGATGGAAGACGCACTACCATTCCGTTTCATTCCGGACAGAACATTGGCCGGGGACTGCTCCGAAAAATTATTCGGGACTTGGAACTCTCCCCAAAAGAGTTCAAAGAACTGTTGTAGGGGCCTATTTACCAAGTAACGCCATCAAAGATAAGAGATACAAAGAAAGGGATAGATGAAATCGGGAAGTACTGCTTTGAAAAACCTGGCCCTTGTGGCGGGTTCCATTATCTTCGCGGTGCTGTTAAGCCTGTCCGCCGACCGCATTTTCGGCGCGATACGGCGCCCGCCCGGCCTGCCGGAGACCATGGAACTCATTTTCCCCCCTTTCTCGGAACAGCACTATGAAACGGCGGATTTCCGGTATTCGGTCTATATCAACGCCATCGGCATCCGGGACCGGGAATTGCCCCGGGAACGAGGCGATGCGTACCGCGTGCTCGCGATCGGCGATTCCTACACCTATGGCTGGGGCGTGGATATAGAGAACACCTGGACGCGCCAGTTGGAAACGCGACTGCGTGCGGAAGGGCGCGACATTGAAATATTGAACCTGGGTAAACCTGGCGTGGGACCGCCTTTCTATTCGGAACTGGCGGAAAAGGCCATTCCCCTGCTCCGCCCCGACCTCGTGCTGGTCTGTTTGCTCCAGGGCAACGACATCCGCGCCGCCGGGGAGGAAACCGCCACCTTGAAGACACGTTCTTTCTGGAACCTTGTGCGCAGGCTCTATCCAAATTTCACGTTATACATGCGCGATTTGCGCCGGGAACAGGAATACAGCGGCCGCAGTCACGAGGAGATGCCGAAACAGGTGAGCACGGCGGAAGATAACCGCCGCTGGACGGCAAACACGGCCCAATCCTTTCTCGAAAAGATGACGCCTGAACAACGCGCCCGGTTCGAAGCCTTTGACGAGGAAGTCAAAGCCGCCTATTCAAGCGGGAACCTGAACCCCTATATGGTCGACCTTGCCATGCAGAATCCCGACTTCTATATCCTCACCATGGATGTGGAGGACGCCTGGACGCAGACCTGCATTGAACGCACTGCGGGCCACTTGCGGCGCATCAAGCAAGTGGCGGAAGAATACGGAAGCGATACGGTGGTGATTTGCATTCCGGAAGGCCCCTATGTAAACCGACCCGCCCTCATCAATATGGGACGGGTCGGATATAACATGCCTGACTGGCTGCTCGCCACCAACGCCATGGACGAAACTCCACACCGCGCGGCAACCCTGGCCGGGTTACAGTTTTTTCAGTTCACGGACGCCTTCCGAAAACGACAGGAGGATCCTGTCTTGTACTTTGAACTGGACGGCCATTCCACGCCCGCAGGCCACCATCTCCTTGCGGAGTCCATGGCCTCCGTATGGGCTTCGATTACCAGCCGGCCGTAAATTCAGGACATCCTCAGGATGTCGCCGCAATCATCATGAACATAAAAAAGAACATGAAAAAGAAAATAGCCAGTACGCCTTCATCATCCATTGCTGAAACTCCTTCTTGGTTGAACTTCCCGCGTCTTTACGCAGTATTACTGCAACAAACTTCTTGACCTGACTGCCTTCATTTTACCATGGCTTTCGGCAAAAAGTCCATTGTATTTTGGGTATCCCCCGGAATCGACTAAACAAACGTTTGGGCGGAGGGCGGTTACATATCCATATTTTGGAGATATGCAATGTCGCCGGTTTGAAGGATGCCGCTCACCACGTTCTGAATCGCCTCGCGGTCTTCAACACAGGTGACATCGGCCAGGAGGCTGGTATATTCCAGGAAAAGGTCCAGGCCCTGCACAAAGATGTCGTAAGCCTCCTGAATCGTCTGCAGGCCTCCCGGAATCTCAACAAGTTCCGCCAATGCGTTCATCGCCTCGACGGCGTCCATCTGCGTATCCAATCCCGCCAGGTATTCATTGGTATAGGCCGCGCCCCGGCTGACCTGGCGCCCCATTTCACCGACGCTCTTGTATACCGCGAGCGCATCCTCGTAATTTCCTTCCGCTTCCAAAACCGCCCCGTGGGCGAGCAGGTCGCTCTTCAATTGAGAAACGGCGGCGTACTCGTCTGTTCCGGCATAAAAGGCGGCCACCGTCCCGGCAAGGTCCGCCGGAATGCCGCCGACTTCAAGGGCGGCGTCATGATACTGGGCATTTGCCACGCCATGGGCGTTTCCCGCCCGCAGTTCAGCCGCCGACCCCAGCAAGGAAAGTCCATTCGCATAATCTCCCACGGAGAAGCGGAGTTTCGCGTCCATGTAATAGACCAGCGCATTTGCGGGTTCCTGCTCCTTGAGCACGGCCAAATGTTCGAAGGCTTCCTCGGAAGCGGCCGGATCATCCATCAATTGCATGGCGAGCACGAAGCGTACGCCCGCATCCTCGGGATTCCGCTCCACCGCTTCTTTCAACAATGCCACTGCCTCTCCGGCGGTCAGGAACCGGCTCATTCCGGCGAGTTGTGCGGGCGTCAAAGATTCCGTCTCGATCAGGCGCCGTACATCATTCGGGTCGAGAGTCCCCCATTTCGCGAGCATGGCCGCAGCGCCCGCCCCGCTTTCCAGTGATTTTCTTTTGGCAGCCAGGACCTCTTCCATTGTAAAAGTCGTGCGGGGCGCCGATTTCCCGTCCCGCGAAGGCAAAGCCTCCCCCGATGGAGTCGGCCGCGCCAGCAGCGACAACAACGATTCCTTGCCGGAAGGAGATTTCTCCGGAGAAATCGTTTTTTCTTCAACGGTCGGAGCGGATAAAACTTCCCGGCGATGATCCCGGGTCACAGGTTTACGCGCCGTTTCACGCTGTGCAACTTTGGCGCCGCCCGTATCAACCGGCATCGGGGAAAACACGAGGAAACCCAGGCACAGCAGTAGCCCCGCAGCAAGTCCAATCAATGGCCAGGTCAGGGAAGAACGGCGGCTTCGGGCTGATTTTGTCTGGCCTGACGCAGTAACAAAGCCATTTCCCGACAAATCCGACCTGTCCAGGGCACCGGTTACGTGAGGGATAAAGTCCATCTCCGGGACGCGGGTCCGCAGTATCTCGCCCAAAGACATTAAGT
>JAKLHG010000412.1 GCA_022710255.1 Candidatus Hydrogenedentota bacterium | reverse complement strand
GATGGCCCTCGGAGACGGACTCAGAGGTGAACAGGCAGGAATACTTTTCAGACATGCTTATACCACTCCTTTGCTCTGGGGAAGGATGGCGCGGGCGGCCACTCCAGAGCAAAACAGTGGGGCCAACGCTTTGAAGCGGCGTACTGTACCACGGATTACCATGATATTTTGAAAGATTCCGGCGTGGACGCCGTCATTATCGCGACCCGGCACCACCTGCACAAGGAAATGGCCCTGGCGGCCATCGCGGCGGGTAAGCATGTGTTTGTGGAGAAGCCCCTGGCCCTGACCGTGCCGGACTGCGATGAAATCTGCGACGCCGCCGAACGGCAGGGCGTGTTGCTGACGGTGGGATTCAATCGGCGCTTCGCCCCCCTCGCCCTGGCGGCAAAGGAATCCACAAAAGCGATGCACGGCCCAAAGACGCTTTTATACCGTTGTAACGCGGGAATGCTTCCCGCGGATCACTGGGCGCTGGACCCCATCGAAGGCGGCGGACGCATCCGCGGCGAGGCGGTGCACTTCTTCGATTTCGCGCGCTGGATGCTGGAGGACAACCCGGTTTCCATCCGGGCGGAACGCGTGAACGCCGACCATCCCGCCTATGAGAACGATTCGCTCACGACGCTGCTGCGCTTTTCCGGGGGCTCCCTCGCCGTTATTGTGTACACCGGCGCGGGCAGCGGCCTGCTCGCCAAAGAGCGCCTCGAGCTCTTCGGCGGGGGGGCAAGTGTGGCGCTGGATGATTTCAAAACCCTCAAGCATTATGGCGTCCCGGGCAAAGACATTTCCGCCCGTCGCGTGGACAAAGGCCTCGGCGCGCTCCTGCGGCATTTCATCACTGCGGTGCAGGGCCGCGAAACTTTGTCCGTCACCGGCCAGGACGGCCGCTGGGCCACCTATATCGCCGAGGAAGCCCTGCGCCAGGCGGGCGGCGCACCGAAAGAAGCGTAGGACGGGTAGGACCGGTAGGATATGTAGGACGGGTAGCGCCGTGGGAGCGCCTCCGCACAACCGTCCTCTCCAGGCAAAAACACCCGCACACACCCAAACGCGCGCACGCACTCCCTGAAACCCCGTTTTACCTCCCGTCCTACACTATCTACTGGTCCCGCAAAAGCCATGGGGACCCTTCGCGAAGCGCTACCAGGCCGTCCAGGCCAGATTCAGGAGTCTATCGGGACGCCACCAAAATCGCCACCCGGAACCCACACATGGGGCCCGCACTGTAGGAGAAGTAATAGCCGCGGTTGGCGGAGCGGGGACTCCTATCGTAGAGGTCACAGGAATCGCCCCGCAGCACACGAAGATAACTGGTAGAAGGTCCCGGCGGTTCTGGCGGTCCCAGCGGATTCGTGCCGGGACTTACAGAATAGTAGTCCTTCGTGTAGCAATCATGGCACCACTCATACACGTTACCGCCCATATCATAGGCGCCCACGGGACTCAGAGCATTTATCGTTAGAGTACCCGGTGTGCTCATACGGGCCGGGTTTACCCCATTATACCAGCCTACGGGCGAGGTATAGGGGAAACTGGTCAAGCCCAGCGGATTTGAGTAACCTTCCCCACTGACCTCATCATAATAATTTGCGCTCGTACTATCAATCGTATCGCTGGTCTCGCAGTAGCGCCAATGCTTGTTGCCATCCCAAGCGGCGGCCCGTTCCCATTCCGCCTCCGTAGGCAGGCGGTACCCGTTGCGCACCGGTTCGTACCGCAGCCAGGTCGAAGTATCATAACAGGCTTGCAAGCCCTGCTGTTCGCTCAGCCAGTTGCAGTAACACACCGCGCCGAACCATGTGACCATACCCGTGGGATGGTCCTTCATAGAGTACATCACGCCGTTGTAGCCCTCTCGGCTGCGCACGCCAAACACGCCACCATCGTAAGTAATTTGAGAATATTCATAAGAGGTTTCCGTTTCCGCAATGATCTTACCATAAGCCCAAATGATCCCACCCCGATATTCCAGGTAACCCCGCTCCTGGGCCCAGTTCAATGCGTCCGCGTACTCCTGATTCGTAACTTCGTACTTGCCGATTTGGTAGGCGTCCAGATAAACCGAATGTACCGGCACCTCGTCGTCGCTTCCTTCATCCCAAGGATCGCCCATCTGAAACGTGCCTGCAAGCACGTCCACCAGTTCACCGGGAACTACCACCGGCTCGCCTTCTACAGGAATCTCACCTTCTTCGGCTTCCCCTTCACCCTCGTCCTCGCCTTCACCTTCGGCTTCCCCTTCACCCTCGCCCTCACTCGCCGTTACCGAAACCGCTACACGAAACCCGTGGGTACGGCCCCTGCCGGTGGGGTAAACCCTGCTGCGGTAGGCCGAGCGGAGCAACCCGCTGTTATATTCACAGGAGCCGCCCCGCAACACACAATACGTACCGATGGACGGTCCCAGCGGATTCGTCATCGCACCACCCGCATAATACGATGCATCATACCAGTCGTGGCACCACTCCCATACGTTGCCGCTCATGTCGTACGCGCCCACGGGACACGTTGCGTTCACCGTGAGCGTAACCGGCAAGCTCAGCCGGGCCGGGTGCACCCCGTTATACCAGCCCACCGGCGAGGTATAGAAATCATCCGTCAGGCCCAGCGGATTGATATATTCATAATTCGCTCGGGTAAAGTCAATCGTATCGCTGGTCATGCCATAGCGCCAGTGCCGGCTGCCATCCCACGCCGCAGCCCGCTCCCACTCCGCCTCCGTGGGCAGGCGGTACCCGTTGCGCACCGGTTCGTACCGCACCCAGGTCGAGGTATTATAACAGGCTTGCAAGCCCTGCGAGTCGCTCAGCCAGTTGCAGTAACACACCGCCCCATACCAACTGACCTCGACCATGGGATGGTCCGCCATGGAATACATCACGCCGTCATGCCCTTCACGGCTGTACACACCAAACGCACCGCCGCTGTATGTGATTTGGGAATCACTCGAACTGGTTCCTGTGTCCGCGATAGGCTGGCCGTAAGCCCAAACCAACCCGCCCGTATATGCACTGCCGCCGGAATCGGTCAGGTAACCTCGACCGTGGGCCCAGTTCAACACATCCGCATATTCCTGGTTTGTTACTTCGTATTTGCCGATATGATACGCATCGAGCATCACCGCATGCACCGGTACCTCGTCGTCGCCTCCTTCATCCCAAGGGTCGCCCATCTGGAAGATGCCGGCGGGCACATCCACCAGTTCGGGGGGAACGGGCTGTACAGGCCGTACCCAACACATCGGCGGGTCTTCAAGGGCATCATATTCATAAGTCTCCCCGTTCTGCCATAGATACGCGGCGCGGATGGCATAAGCCATGGAATACATCCCCTGCTGCCAGCCCGCGAGACACTCGATAGCCTCGCCCATCACCAGATGCCAGTTCTCATCCACGTCCGCCGGGTGGCCTTGAAACGATGGTTCCCCTTCCATTTCCCCCTCATGCGGGCTCTCGCCTTCCAGCACTTCCGCCCGCGCCGCCACAGCGCCCAATGCGACCACCGCCAACAGCCCCGCCAGCGTCACACATCGCTTTCTCCAGCGTACAGATTCGATAGCCATCTTGCATTGCTCCTGTTGGGTTTCCATATCCTTATGGAATCTTCCAAATGCATACAGTCACCTCTAATACATAATAGATTATTATACACCCTGTTCCGGAAAACACATCCACGTGTTTGCGTGCGTCCTGTCAAAATAAACGTGTAACACCCAAGAAAAAATGGGACTGTTGCCCGCCGCAGCATACAAAAAGACCCAATATAACACCCATACCACAGGCTTTGGCATATACAAATAAATACGAATTCACCGCGGCGGGAACTGTCCCGCTTTTTTCGGTCTTGTCCAATATGCCCGCAAAAAATTGGGACAGCCACCGGCGCGACCCAGGATTACCCGCAACGCAGCAGCCATCACGCGCGCCGGAGGCAGTCCCATTTTTGCTCCGATGGCTTGTATTCCACCGAAAACCGTTTTACCCCCCGTCCTGCGCGTCCTTACCGGTCTTACATGTCCTACCCCCACATTAACCAAACCACAGGCACTATGTTATACTCGCAGCGACCTAAACTACAGGTATATTTTGTCTCCCGAGAGTCATTATCCGCCCATGAAAATCTGTCTGTTAAACGTCCTGCATGAAGCGCTGGACAAGCG
>JAKLHG010000411.1 GCA_022710255.1 Candidatus Hydrogenedentota bacterium | reverse complement strand
CGGGGCGCTCGACATGGTGCTGATGCGCAACGTGCCGCCGCTTCCCTCGAACTATTGGCAACGGGCCGGGCGGGCCGGACGGCAGGAACGCATGGCTGCTGTGCTGACCTACTGCGGCAACAAGTCGCATGACCGCTACTTTTTTGAAGACCCGTTGCGTCTTCTGGACGGGATGATTGATGCGCCGACCTTCAACCTGCGGAATCCGCTCATGCTGGCGAAACACATCCGCTCGGCGCTGCTTTCGAGCATGATTTTGCAGTCACGTTCCGGCGGTACAGCCTCCGAACAGGCAAACATGGTTCGCAGGCAGTTGTTTCCGACCTTCATTCGGGAATACCTGCTGGACGAAAATGACCACTACCGGGAGGCCCCTCCCGACACCGCGCCCTTGGATGAGTACCTGCGCGCACATAAAGATGAAATCGTTAATGACCTGCTGGCGTTGTTCGCGTTATATTGGCCAGACGAGGCAAAAGACCTTACAACCCGCGAGGCAGTAACGGCTATCGTCAAAACCACGGCTGAAGATCTAGGGGAGGTGCTCAGGCGGCTTCATCACAGGCTGTCCTGGGCGCGGGCAACCCGCCAGGAACTGGACAAAAGAAAACATATGCGGCCACTGGAGCGGGAAGAGGAACAACTGCTCAAGCGGTGTGATGATTTCATCAAGCAGATTATTACACGGGAGAACCGCACCTACACATTGAATGTTCTGGGGGGCGAAGGCTTTTTGCCCGGCTATGGCATGTATGACGGCGGAATAACGGCATTCGCGCGCCATGGTTTTGCACGACGCCCCGGGCCACGGACGTTTGAATTGTCCCGTGCTGCTGTCGTCGGGCTGCGCGAATTTGTACCTGGAAACAGGCTTTACGCGAATCGAGGTTCCTTCTATGCGGCGAGGTACCACCTGCGTGCCGATGAATCCGCCGGTGTGCAACACTTGCGGGTAAATCCAGAGAAGGGAATCGTCACGGAGGCTTCTTCATCCTCCACCTATGGCCAGGGTCAGGACTTGGAAATTGCGGCTATCCCCATAACGGACCTTGACCTCGCCCATGAGGGGCGTATTACCGAAGAGGAGACATTGCGTTTTGCGATGCCGGTGACTGTACTGGGACGCATGCGACGACGCCATCGTGGCGGCAAGGCGTACAAGATTGGCGAGATGGAAATGCATCACCTCCACGGGCAGAGTATCGAGTTCGTGAATGTGGGCGAAGCGGGACGAGTGAAGAAAGGGCTGTTGGGGCACTTGGTTTGCACGGTATGCGGGGCAGCACAAACGCCCTACGCCGTTGCCCTGAGGATTCAACAGTTTGAGAAAATACACACGGAGCGTTGCGGCAAGCCGCCTCTCTGGCTTGCACTGACCGCCCAGGCCGATGTGGACCTGTTTCAGTTCCATGATTTGACCAGCAATGGGGCAGCTATCAATATTGGCGAAGCGTTGCGGGTGGCGGCCACGCAACTGCTGGACATGGGACCGGACGACCTGCAACTGCTCATTATCGGTAAACCGGAAGATAAATACGACCTGCTGATGTATGATCCCATGCCTGGTGGCTCCGGCTTGCTCGAACAAATGTTGGCGCGATGGGAAGAACTGGTGCAGACCGCATGTTCGCTGCTTGAACAATGCCCGACCCAATGTGAAACGGCCTGCTACTCGTGCCTGAAGACCTTCCGGAACCAGTTCTATCATCCCCTGCTGAACCGTCGCGATGCCTGTGCAATGGTTGGGGAACTGAATCTGGCGCCCCAGCACTACCGGGACATTCCGCCGGTGCTGGATGAAGATGCTCCAACCCAAGGTTCACCATCCAACATTCGCGAAAGCCAACTGGTGCGCCTGCTGCTAGATCATCATTTCCCCGTGGGCAAATGCCGACAACCTGTGAGAACATCCGTCGGCGGCTTGACCACAACTCCGGATTGGCTGTACGAAGACCCTGCGAATCCGGATATTAAAGTGGCCGTCTACCAAGACGGCATGAGCCGCAGCCTGCACGGCGACCCGAAACAGGCCCAGCGCGATATGCTTATCCGCAGCGCCCTCGAGTTCGACGGGTACAAAGTAATCGTAGTTCAATCCCGGGATCTGGATGATCCTGAGGCGGTCCGCAGGCATTTGTCCGATATCGCTAAGGCCATAGGCCGCCCGGAAATTACGGAACACTTTTCATGACTGTTTGCACACTTAATATTCCTCTGGCGATGATGACTTTGTAAGGCCGATCAAGACAGTATGTTTCGAAAAAGAAACGGAATATTGTGGTAGGAGAAAGTACATGGCACGTGCAGAAGACCTTTTTGAACGTTTAAGAACCCAGGGGGCAAGTGTTATTCACGACTTAATACGTGACAGACAGTCCGAAGAATTGTTTTTGGATTTTAAGCGTTCAAGTGATGAAGGCCGAGGCCATTCATTAAGCCAGAACGACAGGAACAATTTGGCAAAAGCCATTTCTGGTTTTGGTAATTCTGCCGGAGGAATTATCGTTTGGGGAGTTGATTGCCGTCCTGGAGATGATGGTGCCGATGTTGCCAAAAATGAAGTCCCACTCCAAGATGCGAAACGTTTTAAAAGCTGGCTTGAAGGCGCCGTTTCCGGATGTACTTACCCGCCACACGGCGGGGTACAACATTGGGTAATTGAGACAGGACATAATCAAGAGGGATATGTTGTAACCTATATTCCGCAAAGTAACGACGCGCCTCACCAGGTCACGGGACGCATGCAGTATTATATGCGCGCAGGTTCCGATTTTCTCCCCGTGCCCCACCAACTTCTTGCAGGCATGTTTGGACGTCGCCCACAACCCGATATTGTTGGCCAATGGTTAACTGCTCCAGCTCAAGTTTTCGGCAGCGTGGTTCAGTGTCAAGTCGGATACCTCCTTCGCAATAAAGGGCCTGGGATTGCGCGAGATATATTTCTGGATGTAAAAGTACTAAGTGCTGGGGAGCCAAGTTGCAAAATAGAATGTACGCTGGCGGACCAAATAAACTGGAACTGTTCATTTTCTCTTGGACGCTTCTGTAGCCTGATGGGGAAACCTGAATACAGAATGCCACCGGGCGCACTGGCGCAACCGTTGTTTATGACAATAACGTTTTCTCCGCCATTCACAACTGGGATCAAGATAGAACGATCCCAAGGTTGTGACAATGCGGTCCCTTCAAGTTTTACCGTTGAGAATTCTGCGAGTAACATAGAGGCTATATACAGCCAGTTTATCTCTCTTCACGAGAAAGGGGGGCTCACCGATTCCGATTATCAAAATGTTACGGGCCGCTTTTTAGGTATCGAACCCGAAGATTGACAACCTTCAGGTGTCTATTCAAAGATAAGTTGTTCCTATACTGAACTTAGGGGAGTTAGCCCCTGTATAACAAAGAAGGAGTCTCAAAATGGGATGCAAGAAAGTGACTGGAACCAAAGCCGCCAGTAGTGCAGGCAAGACATTGGCTAGCGGAACGACAGGCGGCAACTCAAAGAGGGCGGCTGCAAGCGCATTGTCGCAAAAGAGCTCGCCGACCAAACAAACCAGCGCTAAAGCAGCCACGGCCGCTTCAAAGGTTTTACAGGATGGTCGCACAAGTCGATCTTCCAAATCGGCTGCCGGGAGCGCCTTAGCCCAGACGCCCCACCATAAGAAAGGAAAATAAAGCCGCCCGCAACATGAGAAACAATATGCGAATCAGGACTATCCCTGACGCTTACGACCATCTTGTTAGCATTGGTGCCTTGGTCGTGCGACTTGGCTTTTTTAATAACAGTCAAACCCACCCATTTCCCAAAAATAGTCCAGCCAATAAAAGATTTAGGGCTTGATATATGCATTCAAGCCGATAGTAATTGGCTTTCCATCAATATTAGCAGTGGTTACCGAGTTGCCCCTTGTACTGGCAACCACCAAAGTCTTTCCGGATGCAGATGGCGTCGGCTTCTCTAAATCAATCTCAATACAAAGTTTGTTATCCCTGATTTCGACATTCATGGCCATGGTTGTTTC
The DNA here is from genome assembly GCA_022710255.1 of Candidatus Hydrogenedentota bacterium. Lineage (GTDB taxonomy): Bacteria > Hydrogenedentota > Hydrogenedentia > Hydrogenedentales > CAITNO01 > JAAYBJ01. Next base: position 141 of record JAKLHG010000411.1, on the reverse strand, counting down.
TCTCTGCAATTTTTCTTGGTTTCAATTTGATATCCGATTAGTTTCACATCTATTATTTTAACACAAGTCTTGTAGGCTTGCCAATTGATAAACTAATGCAATCATCCTCACTATATCTGCCATTTGGCAGCATCCACCACC
>JAKLHG010000410.1 GCA_022710255.1 Candidatus Hydrogenedentota bacterium | reverse complement strand
ACGGAGAGGCGCTTGAACTCGGACAGCAGGGCCGGCGGACGGATGTCCGCTTCCCGCAATCCGCTGCTGACCACCACACGTTTCATACGTCTCGTCATTATCAGGTCCTTTTACGCTCACCAGCGGTTGCATCCGGTCTCACGGGCAGAAACGGAAAGCGGACGTTACCAAAAACAATCAATCGTCCACCCCGCAGGAAATTCTTTCATCACCCTGTCACAGGCTATGCTCACTGCAATTTTGCACGTTACCGGCGTATGATTATAGCATGTTCTAACAGGGACAAATACAGTTTCGGGAAATGCGACAACAAACTTGTGCTAAACTTTTCGTCGGGCGGAACAAGTATAACGAAAAAGGAAAACAGGATATGAGCAAGAGATATCCATGTCCCGAATACGCAAGGTGGCGCTTTTGTAGTTACGGCGGGTTCTTAATTGCCGGAAACATTCTGTTCACCCTCGTTGCCGCCGCGACTTCACCCGGGGCCCCCGTTGCCGGACAACCGGAGTTCCGCCCGGTTTTTTCTTTTCACGCATTTGAACATCTCCACAACTACGGGCAACAGGCCGAAGCGGCCGCCGCAAGCGGCGCCACCGTGATTTATGCGACCGGCCTGGGCCTGGACGGATACAGCGGATTGCCTCCGGCCGAAGACTGGGAAGCCCACCAGGCAGACAGCCGCACCTATGCGTCCCGGGCAAAATCGCTGGGCATTCAGGTGGTGTTGGGCTACCTTTGCGCCACGTCCATTGTGGGGTTGGACACCTTCGATGACCACTGGCCGCCGGATTTGCGAAGGCAGCTGCGCACGTCCCCGCCCGAATGGCTGCAACAAAATAGCGAAGGAACCACCCTGCCGTCCTGGTATGGCGGTAATTACCATCCCGCCTGTATGAATCATCCGGATTGGCGTACCTATCAGCAGTTTATGGTGCGCGCCCAGGTAGAATCCGGTCATGACGGCATTTTTTTTGATAATCCTACGGTACATCCACAAGGATGCTATTGTCCGTATTGCATGGAACGCTTCTCCGCATTTCTGAAGGAAGAGGGAAAATACACGGCGGACAGCAGTGTGGATACACTGCGCCGTTATGCCGTGGGACATCCAAATGATTTCAAACGGTTCCGGTGCACCATTGCGCGGGACTTCTTCACCGCCATGCGGGATTATGCCCGTTCCCTGAATCCAAATGCCGTGCTCACGGCGAACAACAGCCTCAATCACAGGGATGTCCTGTTTTCCCAGTGCCACGACTATGCCTATAACATTCCAGAAATGAGCCGGGCCGAGGATTGGGTGGTCATCGAGGACATGAGTTCTCAGCCCCGCGTGCTGCCCGACGGCACGGTCATGGAATGTGCGCCCACCTATGCCCAGCTTCACGCCGTTCTTCATGGCAAACCCCTAATCGCCGTTACCATAGCGGAAAACGACTACCACACGCCGCCCAACCTGGTATGCCTGGCCATGTGCGAAGCGGCTGCCTGCAATGCAGGGTATCTGTTGTGGTCCACATGGCCGGAGGAGCAACGGGAACGCATGGCCACCCTGGTCCGTCCTTACGCGGACTGGTTGCGAGGGCATGCCGAACTTCTCTATGCCTCCAGGCCGCGCCGTGACGTACTTGTGTTTTTCCCCTTTCGACAATGGATAAACACCCGGGAATGTGCGGCAAGCCCCATGGCAAGGGAACTCACCGCCGCAAATATTCCTTACGAAGTGGTAAGCGAAGACCGCTTCGGCGATGCGCTGGAAACTTCCTCCGTACTCTTACTGGAAAGCCGGGTAATATGCACCCCTGATGAACAATCCCAGGTTACAGCCTTTGAAGTAAAAGGGGGCCATGTGCTTGAAGCTGTAGAGAAAGCGTGGTTTGCATCAGTGAAAGCAACCATCCCAAACCCATCCCTGCGGTTGCATGGGCCGAAAACCGTGCGCGGTATTGTGCGTGACGGACCGGATACAAGTCTGGTTTTTCTCTATAACTTGAACATAGAGAGAATTTCTTCTTTTGACGACAAGGTCACCCCCGTAAATGATGTGATTGTGGAAGTATCGGCTCCTTTCAAGCCGGTAAAAACCGTTCTGCATTCATCTCCGGGCACCGCGCCGGTACCGGTTCCCTTCAGCGCCGAGGAAACGGAACCAGGCGCCCGGATTCGCATTGAGGCGCCCCCCTTCCCTGTCGGCCTCGTACTGATTATCGAGAAAGGGACATCAGGGTAAATACATCCCGCCACCGGCAGGGTCTGCCCGTGTGGATGGCCGACCTTCATAGAGGAGATATCTTTGCCCGTCCTGATATTTTTCCCGGCCTACCAAAAATACCAATAGAATGCCGCGATCGCTGTCAGGACAGCCGTTGCGGCGGCAGCCGCGACCGGGTCGATGCGCCGGTTGACCTCCATGCGCACCGGCAGGGGACGCGGGGCAGGATTGGGAAAAACCAGGGTCAGGGCCCCCATAACGAGAAACACCACAAAGAGTGTAATGGCCATACGGTTCAGATACGCGATATCATTAAATTGCCAATGGAGAAAACCATAGACCGGCGCACTGATAAGCAGAGCCACTGCGCCTGCGGCACGGGGCGCCTGTTTCACCGCAAACCCGAAGACGAAAGCCGCCAGAATTCCCGGCGAAATATACCCCTGAAATTCCTGAATATAGTTAAAAATGCCGCCAAACCGTTCGTTGCCAAGAAACGGGGCGATTAGACAAGACAGGACCACAAACAGCAGCGTGACACCCCGCCCCATGAAAACGAGGGTGCGTTGTGAAGCGCCCGGATGAAGATACCGGTTATACAAGTCCATGGTAAAAACGGTGGATGCGCTGTTCAACATGGATGCCAGCGAACTGATGACAGCGCCGGCAATGGCGGCGAGCATGAATCCACGGACTCCCGCGGGTACCAGGTTGCGGATAAGGGTGGGATACGCCTGGTCCGAAGAACTCATAGAGTCGCCGTACAGTTGGAACGCGATAATCCCCGGCATGACGACAAAAAACGGCACCAGAACCCAAAGCCCTGAAGCAAGGATAATACCCAGTTGTCCCTGTCGCAGACTCTTCGCAGCCAGGGTGCGCTGCATGATGAACTGATTGAGGCCGCAGTAATAAAAATTGGGGATCCACATGCCCAGCAGCAAAGCGGTCCAGGGCAGGTGGGGATGGTCCGCCGGCAGAATCATGTGCAGCCGATCCGCGTTATGTTCCGCGAAGGCGCTCCAACCGCCCACGGCCTTGAGTCCCAGAAACAGCGTGATAAACCCACCCAGCACCAAGCCGGCCCCCTGGACAAGGTCCGCCCATGCCACCGCCTTCAGGCCACCCCAAACCGTGTAGGCCGCCGCTACAAACCCAATGAGCCAGATGGCCTGCCCCAGGGGCATGTCGAATATAGTCTGGAGTGTAAGCCCGCCGGAATATAATACCGTGGCGGAGGTGACCAGAACGTAGATGATTACCGTGTATATGGCCATGATGCCGCGGGCCCAGGTGTTGTACCGGTATTCCAGGTACTCGGGCATGGTATAAATGCCCGCCCTCAGGAAGCGGGGCAGAAACACAAAGGCTACGATGATGATGGCCACCGCGCCGCTGAGCTGCCAGTTGGTCACGGCAAGACCGACCGCACCTGCGCTTTGACCCGCCATGCCGACAAATTGTTCGGTCGAAAGATTGGCCGCGACGATGGACAGGCCAATCAACGGCCAGACCAAACCGCGGCCTGCCAGAAAGTAGGCCTCGCTGGTGGTTTCCCTGCGGCTTTTAAACAGGCTGACAGCGACAATGGCAAGAATAAAGGCGACAAACACTCCAATATCAAATGCGCCGAGTCCCACTAAACCTCCTTTTCCCGTAATGGCTATAAATGGCTATAATCCGCCTAGTTGCAACTCACCCCCTCACGCAGAGCACCCTATTATGCATTACATGGAAGGGCTATTTCATCATCCGCCAACCCTGTTTTTCCGGCATTTTTGTTAGTTCATCACGAATCCGATTCCACCGGTCGACTTCCCTGCTGCTGGATGTATTTTTAAGAGGGTGTACGGAAAGTCTCTTTGACGGTCCATCAATTATCAAAACATAATCAACAACATAAGGATCCTCGTCATTGCGAACGAAGTGAAGCAATCTCGTTTGCAGCGAGACCGTCCTATGCAGAGAT
>JAKLHG010000041.1 GCA_022710255.1 Candidatus Hydrogenedentota bacterium | reverse complement strand
GACCACGCGGCTGCCCAAGCCGAGGGCAAACACGGTTTCCGTGATGCCCGGCGACATGGACACCACCCGCCCGCAGGACACCGTGGCGTCCGCCCGGGGTTCCAGGTCCACGAGGCGTTCCCGCACCCAGTGTTTCATCATAAAGGATGCCGCGAACGCCGGAAGGATGACGACCGCCGCTATTGCAATCCGCTTCACTATGTGTATGCCCTTTGGTTGATACTGTTGCTGCCCGGGCACTATTGTACCCGCAATTCCCCTCCGGGTTCATCACGGATTCCTTCAAAACAGACCGGACACTTCAGTGCGCTTGGTTGACACTCCGGCGGGGGTATTGAAAATGCAGGATAAATCGGGTATAGTAGCGAAAGTGGTGACACGCAGGTTTTAGCGGTGGAAGGAAAGCATCTTATGAAAAAATGGCTGGTACTCATCGCGGTGTTAATGGTGGTTTTAATTGCGGGCGGCGTTGTTGCGCGCCTGAAACTGAGCGGTGCCCTTTCCGGCATACCTAGCGTGGTGGTCGTTGGTGATGCCATGCCCGACTTTTCCCTGCAGGATTGTAAAGGCAACACTCATAGGCTGAAACAATATGGGGGTAAAATTGTTGTACTGGAGTTCTGTTCTCACAAATGTCCGTTTTCACGGGGCATAGACCAGGACCTGGCAGCCCTGGTCCGTTTTTATGCCGACAATGACAACGTGATATTTCTCGGCATTGATTCCCACTATGACACTACGGATCAGGAAATCCGGGAGTATATAAACATCGCGGATCTGCCTCAGCCCATCCTCCGTGACCCGGGCAACCAGTATGCCGATGCCGTAGGCGCTCTGGTAACGCCCGATTTCTTCCTCATCGACAAGGAAGGCAAGCTCGCCTATCGGGGCGCGTTCGATAACCGTATACTTCCGGAGCGGCCGGGAGATAAGACGTATGTCGCCTACGCGATAGAAGCGCTACTCACCGATATTCCCGTCAATCCGACCCATGTGCCCGCCTGGGGCTGCACCATCAAGCGCGCGCCCTGACCGCCATACGGTCATTCCGATTGGAATTCATAGAGGCAGACACCCGCGCCGGGCAGGGTGTCCGTTACTGTCGCTTCCCCGTTTTCAAACGGCATGCAGGCGGCGCGACTCTCCGGAAGCATCTTGTACACCGTGCCACGCTCCGGAAGCCCGTGTTCGCTTCGGGACAGCGTAACGTGGAGGGGTTGGTCCGCATCAGCGATATTGGCCACAGCCACGGCAAGGTTGCCTTTGTCATCCCGCCAGGTGCCGGCAAGATACTGAGGCACCGACATCCGGAATTCCTGAACGACCTCCTGCTGGCCCGCATAAATGGACAACCGCGACATGTCCACTTCCATATCGGGAATATCCATGCGTGGCGGACGCACAAAGGTGCCGTACAGCAGCCAGGGCAGCGCCTGTTGTCGCAGCCGGGCCAGCTGCCGCAGATACCGCATATCCGCTTCGCGCGCCGTCAGCAGTTCTGCTTTGAAATTGGCCAGGCAGGGTTGTTGTCCCCATACGAAAGAACGGGCCTGTTCCAGGCGGAATTGATACCGGAATTTCTCCTCGAGCAGTTCCAGGGGACGTTCCGGCGCGAACTCAGCCGGCCACAGTGGGTCATACGGGGGCCGTGTTAACGAGGCATAGTTGCCATACAGAACGGCATAGCCGTGGTACACGGCCTGAAAGAAGGGAATGGGTTCCCAGATACCCGGCGCCATAAACCGTTCCCGGCTGACCTGCAGGCTCAACATCATATCGAGGCGGGGCAGCCAGGCCTCGCCGCAGCCTTCCCCGGCCAGGCCGATGCCGGGACAACGGTTCCGGATGTCGGCTTCCAGGGCGTGAAACCCTTTCATCCAGTAATCGCCGCCGCCCGGCGCGTGCTCGTGGTTCGCGTCATAGCAGACCAAGCTCGAACATGCCTGGTCCATGTAGATGCCGCTGACCCCCAAGTCATTAAATACTGATTCTGATAGACCGGCATACTTGTTCCGCCAGAAGGCAGTGCCCATGCACATGGAGGCGTTCGGCGCTTTCGTGAAGGTGTTATACACTTCCGGCTGCACCGTCCCGTCCGATTTTTTGACCGCATATCGTTCGGCGTTTTCAGCGGCCCAGCTGTCCGTTGTCATGCCCCAAAGCCGTTGGTTCATGTATACAATGGTATTCAAGCCCTGGTTCCGTGCCGTGCGCACCGCCTTGCGGAAAGCCGCTGTACCCTCCCGTGGCGGCAGATACTCCGGGAAACCCACGTCGTAGGCACAACCGTGCCACCAGTGCCAGAATACGCTGACCGGCACGCCGAGGTAGGCTTGCATGACGGCTGCCGGGGGTAGTACCCCCTCGGAGACGCCCCGGTTCCAGACCCAGAATCCGGTGTTCATTACCCAGTCGGGCGTACTGCCTTGTTTGAGGCGGCTCGCCTGAGCCCAGGGTTGCTTCAACGCCCAGTTGCGGTACCGTTCCGCAGCCGTGATCCAGTCCCCCTGAAACACTCCGACCATCACGTTATACCCGGGCGTATAGGTAGATTCCACAAGGACGTCCGCGCCGGGAAAATGGCAGACTTCCAGGCCAAGTCCTTCTTTCCCGTCGCCAAAAACGGCGAAACTCTTGCTGTGCGCCTTGATATCATCCGCGGCAATATACAATCCGGGACCGCCTTCCCGGTAAAAGGCCATGCATTGCAGTGACAACAAGCCGGGATAGGGGAATTCACTGCGCCGTGCCGGACCTTCGGCCGGAGACAGGTACTCTCGCGCTCGTTTCGTTTTTTCGCCCATCCAAAAGGGCACAGCAAGTGCCTCGGATTCCTGTTTCGCTATATGGGGAATCCGGGGAAAACGGACCACCGCCGGTACCGTTTTCTCCAACCCGCGAATAACAATATCCCAACAACCGGCATACTGTTCGGCATCATAAGAGACGGAGATTTCCACTGAAAGATTCGGCATGCTTTCCCGCCCGAAGGCGCTCCAGGAAAGCAGAACGTGTGCCGGTTCTGATGCTTGTACGGCAAATGTCTTGGCGTCCGAAGGGCGCAACACACCCCCGGCGTTTTCCGGAAGTTCCACCACCCACAAGTCCCCGGCAACATCAGGGGCGATGTGCTCATGGCCCGCGCTCTTGTCAAATAACCGGACCAGCTGCCCCTGCTGGTTATCGAATTCCAGGAGAAATTCCGGCGCCTCCAGGGATGTTCCCAACGCGACGGCACAGGAAAACGAGATTATAGTGACTATTGCCCATGTAAGGAGACGGGGAAACGGTCCCACATTTTTTCGGCCCTGTACCCCACGCCCGCAAAAAATCCGGGACAGCCTCCGGCGCGATTCAGGGTTAAGTATTTCGCTCATGGTTTTGGCGTGCGCCGGAGGCAGTCCCATTTTTTGCTCAGATGTTGTTGTTTTTCTTGGGTTGCGGGCACCGCCCGCGTTAGAAAGGTTTTTCATGCATGGGATCCTGCATTGTTGTCCGGGAATCCCTGAAAGTCAACCTCGGTCCCGGAAAAAAAAAGTTGTTCCCGCTCGCGGCGTTTCAGCAAAGCCCCGGAATCTGGGCGCTTACTGCGGCCTGAAGCGAGAACAACATGTCATTCTCTTCATCGTATAGGGAAGTCAAAAATCCGCACGCACCCCTTATTTTAGCGGCGCCAGTATCCAGCACATCGGTGGAGCCGCCTGTGGGTCGTACGCATAGTGTTGCCCATTCTGCCAGATAAAGGCGGCGCGTATGGCATTGGTCATGGGGTAGATACCCCCCTGCCAACCCGAGAGATACGCAATCGCTTCGGACATCACGATGCTCCAATCAACATTGAGGTCCGCCGGATGGGGAACATCTTCTCCGCTTTCGCCCTCGACAACCTCGCCTTCAACAACTTCACCTTCCACAGGTTCCCCTTCACCTTCTTCTAAGGGTGGTTCCTGCAATGGGTCGAGAGCGGCTGCCACATATTCGGCGGCAGTATAGCCGAGTTCGGTCACATAATACTCATACTCCCGGCGGTTGGTGGCGCCGCCGTTGTCAGCATCGCCTTCGGGGCCGAGCCGGGGAATACCCGTGGTAATGGCTTCAATACCGCCATCGGGGGGCGTGATGCCAATTTGCGCCAGCAACAATAGCAACTGGTCCAGTGCGGCATTCGTTTGAGTATCCCCCAGCGTGGTAAAGCCAGCAAGAATAGCGGTTAGCGACCTTACCAGATAGGGCGCGGTTTGCTGGACAAGACTCCGTATATCCTTATCTTTCATTTCCATTTCATAGGCAGCCAGGGCATCCACAATCAAGTCCTTGATTACCTGGTAATTGGCCTGATACGCCGCTATCACCTCCGCATCCCCTGCATTATACAGGGCGGCCAGGATACCCAGTTCATAAGAACCGTCCGGTATGCCATTTCCGGCAACAGGTATCTCCGCTTCAAGGTTGAGCGGTCCATTGATGTCCATCGTGAGACATTGCACCAGGCTTGCGAACTGCAATACTTCCGGAACAATGCCTGCAATCGGATTCAGTGAACAAAATACGATGTCGGCATAGGCGCAAAAGTCAACCAGTCCCGCAATGGGCGTAAAATTCACCGTGCTGCCCAATACATTAATATTAAATAGCGGGAGCGGAACGAAATTCCATGCAATGGGAGTGCCATATTCATCTGCAGTTGCTGGGCAGGAATCCAAGTCCGGCACCGGGGTATGCTCGGCAAAAGCCATTGATGATAAGGCAATGACGAGAAGCCCCATTACTATACATTTTCTTTTCATGGTGGTTGCATCCTTCTTTGTTGATAGTGAAAACCCAAGAAACAAAACATGCTTACCCGTCACACACGATATCCTTTGTTGCAAACCATTGGCCGGGACTGAGCACATCCCGGCGATACCACACGGAACACTGCCTGCACACAAAGCGTTCCAAGCGTTATGACCACATACGGGTAACTCCAACACACAGCGTTTTATAATACACCAAATAGCGTATCCGCTTAAACTTTTTTATCGTCGGCATGTTGTGGAACACATACGAAACATCCCAAAACATATATACCATGGAAGGCCCTATTTGGTACTTAAATATCGTTAAGCCCTACCGCAATTACTATAACACAATGAAATCAATAGACTTATCATTTTAAATGTATCCCGCCCCCAGATTTTCAGGGCTGGCACATTGCTAAGATTTATATGAAATTCAAAATGATAAGGAGGATAGGCAAATAAAATCCAGCACGGGTTTTGCGCATACCTTCGAACGCTGCAGAACACTCCGACGCCCATCATCGTTCTTCCGAAGGCGAGATTTCGATGCGGTAACACATAGACTCCGGAAATCTTTTGGGCTCCGGTCCTGTATTGATTCGTACCGCACCGTGAGAAAACAGGAAGAGACCCCTGAATACGTAGCAGGTCTGTCAGGTAACCGATGTCAGTCCTGGTAAATGGATACCTCATCCCCGACTTTAAGCACATGGCTATCGGACCAGTTGTTCCATTTGAACAGGTCGCCCACCTTGACCCCGTAGTGCCGCGCGATGGAGGAAGGATTTTGTCCCTTGGTGACGGTGTGCACCACCTTTTTCTGTTGTGCCTGGGACACTTGTATCGTATCTTCCCGCGCCTCGTCTGCCGACGTTGCTGCCCCTTTTTTAATGGTTAATTTCTGTCCGACCCGCAGAATGGATTTTGCCGTGAGATTGTTGGAGGCCAGCAGTTCGTTTGTTTTGATATTGTAACGGGTGGCAATGGAACCGGCTGTTTCGCCTGCAGCTACTTTATGGACCAACTCTTCCGGTTTACCGGAGGAAGCCTTCTTGTCCGGGGTTTCTTTCGCCCGTGCTGTCGTTTGCGCCACCTTGCCCGCGCCGGAATTATTTGCAGTTACCAACAGGCGGTCGCCTGCGCGGATAACTGACTGGGGGGTCAGCTTATTGAGAGATAACAAGTCCTTGGTGGACATATCATAGAGGTTGGCGATGATGCCGGGGTATTCTCCGGGCTTTACCACGTGATAGGAAGACGGGGGCGCGGCCTCCTGCGTCGGCTGTACGGTGCCGCCCAGTTGCAATACTTGCCCCACATGGATGCAATCAGAGGACTTAATCTGGTTTAGTTTCTGGAGATCGGCCAGCTTGAGGTGATACTTGCCGGCGATACCCGACAACGTTTCTCCCTTCCGGACGGTATGGGTAGCCCCCGCCGGCTCTCCATTTCCCTTTCGAGCGGGTGGGGATGACTCCGATTTGTCAGCAGCTTTTCCGGCAGGAGAGGGATTTTCAGCGGACGCTACTTCCGGACCGCCCCGCCCCGTGCCGGAACCGGGAATCTGCAGTACCTGGTTCGGCTGCAGCGACCTTGCATTCCGGATATGGTTTACGCGCATCAGTTCTTTTTGGTCTACCCGGTAGCAATCCGCAATCTGAGAGATGGTTTCCCCCCGCCGTACGCGGTGTGTGGCGGTGCCGGATGACGCCGCGAGCAGGGTCGGACGAGCGGCCGGTACCGGGACGGTCTTGACCGATTCCAACGCGGCCAGGAATTGTCCCGTTTTATCCGTGGGAACGGCAACCGTGTATTCTCCGTGGGGAGGAGTCGTTTCCTGCACCAAATCGGGATTCAAGGCTGCCAGCGTGCCCTGGGACAACCCCATAGCCTTATCCAGGGCCGCCAAGGAGTAGCTGCCCCGCACCGGCATGCGTTTTACATCTTCATAAGGTTCGGGGGATAGTGAGAAACCGTATTGTTCCGGCGCATTGGCTACGATCATATAGGCAAGCAGCCTGGGATAATATTTTTTTGACTCCTGTTTAATACGGTCGGAGGCGGGCGGTGTGGCTATGAGCGACCAGAAATCACGCTGTCCGCCATTGGCGGTGATTGCGCGGTCCAGGCCGCCTTCGCCCATATTGTATGCTGTTACCGCCAGGGCCCAGTCCCCGTTAAAAAAAGTGTACAGTGATTTTAAGTACTCTGCCGCCGCCCGGGTGGCGCTATGCCAGTTGTAACGTTCGTCCACATAACTGTCCATCCGCAGGTTATACCGGCGGCCCGTGGCGCGCATGAACTGCCACATGCCGCCCGCGCCCGCGGGGGATACCGCCTTCGGCCGGAACATGCTTTCCGCCATGGCCAGCCACGCCAGGTCCTCAGGTAATCCCGACGTCCGGAATTCATCCCGTATATAAGGCATGTACCGGGAACTTCGATTCAAACCGCGCTGAAAAGTATCAGGATATTTGTTTTGAAGTTCGGCGATTTCATCCAGAACCGGCTGAGGCAGAGGTAAGGGTATCCGAATGTCGTTATAAACCCCGGTGCTGGAAGCGCCCACCCGCCGTTCGGGGTTATGATAGAGATGCGCGTGTTCCAGGTAAAACCGTAGAATCTCCTCAAATCTGCCGCTGGCTCCGTAATACAATGCCGGGTCCAAGTCCGCTTCCAGCAGCAGTTTAAGCATGCGCTGATAATGTTCGAATGCCGTGTCAAAATCCCCATTTTCCTGGGCTTCGTTGGCCTTTTGCAGCTCGGCTTCCGCTTCCTGCAGCAGTCGGGGCACATCCTTGGGCCCCTCCTCTACGGGCTCCTGCGCTACAGGTGCTTTGGGAGTGTGCATTTCAAAACGGCCTGTTTGCTGCGTGTTATGGGCACAGCCGGCAAACGCCAGAATAATCATCAGCGACCCGACCCCGCCTGTCGGCCATCCAAAAGGGTTTTGTTTACGCGGTTTGAAACAGCATACGCTGGCTTTGCTTTTCACCGAGAACGCTATCCTTACCGTTTTGCCGGGGCCATAACCGGGGGGCTCGCTTTCCCGCCGCAGAGACTCCCTTCAGGGGGTTTCTCGGGCCCGCGTTGGCATTTTCCACCCAACATCCAGACTCACTATTCATATAGTGTAAACTATATCTTGTGTCATGTCAAGTATTATCTCACAATAGAGCCGGTTTTGGTCCCTTTCCAACATGGGAAACAAGATGCCGGGGGATGTGGCTGTGCCAGGGGACATCCGTGGCAGCGGGGCTCTTTGCGGCAATAGTCCTTGCCTGTCCAGACAATCAGTCCATGCAACTCTTTATAGCGGTGCACGTCCGGTACCACATGTTCATGAACCAACTGCTGAAGTGGCGTGTAACCGATAGGCTCTGATGTCAGCCCGCAACGCTGGAAAATACGGGCGGTGTAGGCGTCCACGACAAATATGGGCTTATCACAGGCGTAAAGAAGGATATCATCGGCCGTTTCCTGACCAATGCCCTTCAACTCCAACAACTCAGCGCGGAGCGCTGTCAACGGCCGGGCAGCCATGCGGGACATGCGTCCGTTATACCGTTTGAGCAGAAAGCCGCAAAAAAGGCGTAATCGCTCCGCTTTCTGGTGATAATACCCGGAAGACCGTATTGCCGCTTCCAGTTCTGTAACCGGTACGGCATGCATACGACTTGGCGTCAAAAGATGCATTTTTTTTAGATTTTCAATCGCTCGGACTACATTGGCCCACGCCGTATTTTGCGTTAAAATAGCACCTACCGCCACTTCAAAGGGGGAATCCCCCGGCCACCAGTGGGTAGGCCCGTAATGATTTGCCAGTAGGTGATAGATTTCTTCCAAGCGTTCTTTCATGCCACCGGTCCGTCAGCTATCCGAGGAAGGCGTGCCTGCTTCTGCATAGGGCAATACGCATCAGGATAAGGGCTCCCTTAAAACCAAACTAGTATAGCAGAAGTAGCCCGGGTTTCCGGAAGCCGGCGCTGGCATGTCCGTTGAAGCGTTTTCTCCTGCATGTCAGCCGGGACGATCTTGGCGGTTTTGACCCTGGAATGTATGTTCTTTAGTTTGAAAAGGAATTCCTCTCCTGTATATAATCCCATGAGGAAACAAGCGGATTCGTGGTAAACAGCAGCGCCAACGCGTTAAAGCTATGGGCCGGTGCCCTCCATTGGGGGGAGATGCCGGTTTTTTTATGCCTGCCTGATAGTATGGGCTGTACTGGATAGTGGAATACGCTGAAATTGTGTAAAGAGGGGTGAAGCGGAGGCTCCGTTCGGACAAAGGCGCAGGAGATTAACACTATCACCAGCAGCGGAATCCTGTCCTTCCTGTCAATCATGTGCGGGCACAGGCCGGTACCACCGGCAAGTGAACGCTGTTCTGGATATTCTAAACGGGATTTGCTGAAGGCCCGGGGCTTGGATGCAATTCCAAGGAAGATAATCATAGGTTTGCGGAAAGGAACCCTGGATGAGTAACCAATATCTTACGCAGCTTAATGGAAAGCTGGACGAGCGGAATTATAGGCAACTTGCGGCCATCGACAATGAACGGTTGCATGCGTTTCTGGTCGAGGCGATTGACCTTTGCGAGCCGGATTCCGTCTGGATAAGCACGGATTCGCCAGAAGACATCGCGTATACCCGTAAAATGGCCGTTCAACAGGGTGAAGAGCGGTCATTGGCCATTGAAGGGCACACCATTCATTTTGACGGCATGCAGGACCAGGGTCGTGATCGGGAAGTGACCAAATACCTGGTTCCCAAGGGCGACAGTTTCAGTAAAGCCCTTAACCAGATTGAACGGGAAGAAGGGCTGGCCGAGATACGCAGTCTTATGAAAGGTTCGATGAAGGGGCGGATCATGGTGGTGCGTTTTATGACCCTGGGCCCGAACCATTCTGAATTCAGCATTCCTTGCGTGGAATGCACCGATTCTTTCTATGTGTCCCATTCCCTGAATCTGCTCTACCGCCTGGGGTATGAAGAATTTAAACGGCTTGGTCCGACAGCGCATTTCTTTGCCACCCTGCATTCCAGCGGCAATCTGGATGACCGCATGGTCAGCACCGAATCGGACAAGAAACGCATTTATATCGACCACACCAACGATGTCGTATATTCCGTCAATACCCAATATGCGGGGAATACGGTGGGGCTCAAGAAACTCAACCTGCGCCTTACCATACAGAAAGCCTACCGCGAGGGCTGGCTTGCCGAGCATATGTTTCTCATGGGGCTGCATGGGCCCGGCGGGCGCAAAACCTATTTTGCCGGCGCCTTTCCGAGCGCATGCGGTAAGACGTCCACGGCCATGTTGCCGGGCGAGACCATTGTGGGAGATGATATTTCGTATTTCCGCGCTATTAATGGCAAGTGCATGGCCACCAATGCGGAAGCCGGTATTTTCGGCATTATTCAAAATGTAACCGCGGAAGACGACCCGCTCATCTGGGACGTTTTGAACAAACCCGGTGAAGTCATTTTTACCAACGTACTTATCAAGGATGGGAAGCCCTACTGGCTGGGCATGAATACCACTATTCCCAAAGAGGGAGAGAACTATTCGGGAGCATGGAAAGAGGGGAAAAAAGATGCGAAAGGCGCGACAATTTCTTTCGCCAACAAAAACGCGAGATATACCGTGGCCCTGCACGCACTCAAGAATTGCGATGGTGAACTGGAGAACCCCGCAGGCGTTGAACTGGCCGGAATCATGTACGGCGGGCGCGATGCCCGGGCCTATGCGCCTTGCCAGCAGGGGTTTGATTGGGACCATGGCGTCATATGTTATGGCGCGGGCTTGGAGACAGAAACCACTTTCGCAACCACCGGCGCGGAGGGGGTGCCCGAAATCAACCTGATGAGCATTCAGGACTTTATAGCCATCCCGTTGGGTGATTATATCCGGAATTACCTGAAGTTTGCCCGCAAACTGAACCAGCAGCCCCTTGTGTTTGGCGTGAACTATTTCCTGTGCAGAAAAGAAGGGGATGAACTGGGCGGATTTGTCAACGGCATCCGGGACAAACATGTCTGGGTAAAGTGGATGGACCTTCGCGTGCATGGAGAGGCTGCCGCAGTTAAAGCCCCTACCGGATTCATCCCCTGCTTTAAAGATTTGGAACGCCTGTTCAAGGAAGTCCTTGATAAAACGTATACCATGAAGGATTACGTGGAGCAGTTTACTATCCGCATTCCGGAAAATCTCGCCAAATTGGAGCGGGTTAAAGAGTTTCACCGGGCGAAAGTCGTGGACGCGCCGCCAGAACTTTTCCGAATCCTCGCGGAACAGGAAGAGCGCCTGCTGGCTGCCGAAGAGGCCTTTGGCTCCTACCCTTCGCCTGAATGCTTTCCTATAGAAAGCTAGTACCGGTTCAGGGCGGACCGCTTCGCGAGCATCGTCCCCCCCCTGAACCGCGTAGATTTCGAACGAGACTTTTTTTGCGGCTGGGTGGTATACCGATTGTCTGTAATAAGATAACGAGCTTCTCCTGCCTTAAGAACCGTTTGGGCCGAAGCAAATGCATGTTGAAGCGTTTTTGTGAAGAAAGATAATACTTGACAAAAATTTGCTTTTATGGTATTAATACTGCATAATAAAACATACCGTATAGAATTGAGTACAGGCCGCTGATATTCCTCTGTACATAAAGACGGCATTGATTTACAACGTGTCAGGAGAATCAGGAATGAAGCATCACAAGCCGATCACCCGCAAGCCGGAGCTGTCTCAGCTTTCCAACTTCGCCATCTTCAAAGAATTTTTATTGAATACGTTGGATCAACTGATTGAAATCGTATTCATTCTGACGCGATAACCAGGGAGTACGAAAAGCAATGCGCCTATTCAAACATCTCTCGCCTGTAACCCAAAGGCCCGGGCATGCCCAGATCAGCAATTTCCAGATCAAGCTTGAATTTACGACGGCGGTGATTGACCGCCTGTTGCTTGCGGACCGCCAGTCCGCCTGGAAAATCGTCCCCGGCGGCGGCACGGACACCACCGACACCGGTACAAATACCGGAACTGACGTTACGGGCATCTATTACTAGCCTTTTCCAGCCGGTACCGTAAGTTTGATTTTGTAGAGGCATCCAGATCGTTTCCAAACGAGATGAATGCCTCTTTGTGTTACATGTTCGCCTTCAAATAAACCATGCCCTGGGCATTTGTTTCGTCCCGGCCTTCACGAAAGAGCCGGTTCTGATGCCTATACCCCACACAACAGCCGCCTGTTTGCGAAAGTACATTTTTCTTCATCGTCAACGTGTCGCAAACGGCCTCCGATGGAAACGATAAAGGATTATCCCGCTCATGCAGTTAAAGGATATACAAGGTTTTTTGTTGGATATGGACGGTACGGTTTATCTGGGTCCCAACCCGATAACCGGCTCATCGGCCTTCATCCGGTATTTGCAGGAAGCCCAAATCCCCTTTCTTTTCCTGACGAATAACCCATCGGCGGATGCCGTGTATTATCGGGATAAACTTGCCCGGATGGGGATCAAAGTGGAACCGTCCAATATTCTGACCGCCGGCGCGGCGACGGCGGCCTACCTCCGTGAGGAAACGGATTACCGCAAACTTTGTGTCTTGGGTACTCCCAGTTTCGAGCAAGAACTGCTGCGTGCGGGCATGGACCTGGAGAGCGAGTCCCCCGATGCGGTGGTTATCGCCTTTGACAAGACGCTCACCTATGCGAAACTGGAACGGGCTTGTCTGTTGCTCAGTGAAGGCTTGCCCTACATCGCCACCAATCCGGACCGCGTTTGTCCCACGGAATATGGGTACATTCCCGATTGCGGGTCCATCGCCGCGCTCATCGAGGCGGCCACCGGACGCACCCCCCGGTTCATAGGCAAGCCGGAACCCGCTTTCGCCCGTATGGCTTTGCGCTTCCTGGGTAGGCAAGCGGACCACACCGCCATGGTGGGCGACCGTCTGTATACGGATATGGCCATGGCGAAACGGGCCGGTATGGCAGGCATCCTGGTACTGTCGGGAGAAAGCACTTCCGAAGATGTCGAAACATCTCCGGAAGCGCCGGATTTCGTGTTTCCTTCCGTGCACGAACTGCACGAGGCGCTGCGCAACGCCCGTCAATGATGGGAGAAACAGCGTTCCAAGGTGAACACCATGGCGGCCTGCTTTTCATTGCAGGCGACAATGGCGTCATAATCGTTGACGCTGCCGCCGGGCTGGGCAAGGGCGGTAATGCCCGCTCCCGTGGCCGCGTCCACGGCATCGCGGAAGGGGAAGAACCCGTCGGAGGCCATCACCGCGCCCTCAAGGGTTTCCGCGCCCTTATATTTGGCAGCGGCTTTGTGTACTGCCTGCTGCACTGCGCCGACCCGGTCCTGCTCGCCTGTGCCTATGCCCACAGTCACACCATCCTTTACATAGATCACTGAATTAGAGGTAACACCCTGCTCCACCTGCCAGCCAAAGAGCATGTCAGCATAATCCTTTTCAGTTGGTCTTTTTTCTATGGTGTAGACCTT
>JAKLHG010000409.1 GCA_022710255.1 Candidatus Hydrogenedentota bacterium | reverse complement strand
GTTCCGCTTTCGGTTGTTCACGAGAACCCTGCCTGCGGCTATCTTACGGTTTGACCGCTTTCCCGGTCGCCGCCGACCTGTAAATCGCCTCAATGAGCGCCACGGCGTTGCGGCCTTCGCGCCCGTCGATACGCGGCGGCCGGTCCTGTTGTATGGACTGGGTAAAGTCGGCGATCTGGCGGCGGTGCCCTTCGGTCTTGAGGCTGCTGAGCGGGTCGGCCGCGCCGGAACCCAGCTCGGACTCGCGGCTGAGCTGTGCCTCGATTTTGGCGTCCACGGCCCGGCGTTTGGTAAATTGCCAGAACTTGATGGCGCCGTCTTCCGTGTACGTGCTGCCCTCGCTGCCATGAATCTCCACCCGCGCGGGGTGGCCGGGCCAGATGGCGGTGCTGCCTTCAATGACGCCGAAGGCGCCATTCTCGAATTCCAGCATTGCCGTGGCGGTATCCTCCACTTCCAGCCCGTGATGCAGCCGGCGCGTGACCTGTGCTTTGACCGTCTTGACGGGACCCATAAACCATTGCAACAGATCAATTTGATGGATGCCCTGGTTCATCAACGCGCCGCCGCCGTCCCATTTTTTGGTGCCGCGCCACGCGCCGCTCGCGTAATATTCCGGGGATCGGTACCATTTGATGTAGGCGTCGCCCAGGACCAGTGTCCCGAAACGGCCCTGATCCAGTGCCTGCTTGATCAACCCGGAACCGTCGGCGAAGCGGCTCTGGAAAATACAGCCCAGCCGCACGCCCGCCTTGTCCGTGGCGGCGATGATGCGATCGATGCGTTTGGTGGACACGTCCAACGGTTTTTCGGACAGGACGTTCTTGCCCGCCTCCGCACAGGCCACGGCGATTTCCATGCGCATCCCGCTGGGCACGCACAGGCACACCGCCTGAATATCCTTTCGCTCCAGCAACTGCCGGTAATCCGTGTACATGGCGGCGCCGTACTTGTCCGACAACGCCTGTGCCGTGCGTTCCACCACGTCCGACACCGCCACCAGTTTCGCCGCAGGAACGGCCGCTATTGCCGCCGCGTGCACCGGTCCAATATTGCCGCATCCGATGATGCCATACCCGATTTTAGCCATAGTCTGTTCTTTCTCGTTTTGGTTGTATTCCCTTGGGTAACCCATAGTGTACCCGCCGGCAACAGGCGATGTCCATTTGCCTGCGGAACCGCATTTCCGGTCGCGATGTCATCGCTCTGCGGCAGTTTGGAATACGGCCTGGTCTCTTCGGGAAAGCACTCTCAAAACAGACCTCCGGCGGGAAAACGGCATAGCGAATAACCAAAAAGCGCTGTCGCCTGTAAGAAGGCCTGTGAGATTCGCTGAACCTCACAGGCCTGATTTTCAATTAAACCGTTTCATCCTATGTCAATGGCATCCCATTACGGCGCCAATTCCCAGCACGTCGGCGGAGTCAGACTCCCGTTATAGAGGTACCCTTCACCGTTTTGCCAAAGATAGGCGGCACGAATGGCATACCCAATGGGATTGGTGCCCTGTTGCCAACCCGCCAGATAGGCTATCGCTTCTCCCAAAACAATATGCCAGTCTTCATTCAAATCGGCCGGATGGGGTACAGGCACTTCACCTTCAGAGGGTTCGATACCCGCGTTAATGTTTACGCAATAGGTATTTTGACCACATTCGTTCCATCCATAGAGACAGGCCTGGTAAGTCCCGGGGTCCGTATACGTATGGGTTGTATCCCAGTCATAGCCAGAGGATCCATCACCAAACTCCCAATACCACTCGTCAACGTTGTCGGAAATGTTAGTGAACGCTACAGTCAACGGCACCTCGCCTGTGAGCGGTGACGCTTCAAAATAAGCATACGGTGGGTAACAGTCCACAACAGTCACATACAGCCAATAATCATCGATACCACAGTCGTTGTACACCTCAAGAAGCACCCAATACTCGCCCGGGTTTATAAAGGTATGTGTCGGACTCCAATCATAACTTATGGTGCCATCGCCAAAGTCCCAATAACAGCTATCCCCGTTTGTCGAAGTGTTCTCAAAATAGACTTCCAATGGTGCCAAGCCATAGCTGGGATAGGCTGTGTCTTCAGCATACGGCGATTCGCACGGTTCACAGGTATCCGTTTCCGTAATATTTAATGAATAATTGCCGACCGCGCCATTGTATCCCGCAATACGAATGTAATAGGGGGAAGCCTCCAGCCAGAGGCAAAGTTGTGAGGCGTAGCCGCAATCGCCCCCGTCATCATTACATCCCACTTCGGTCAGAGACCCGCATGCCCCCTGGAATACCCCCAACACGGTATCATAATCACTGCCGCATAACGATATCAGATAGTTGCCGGCTGTGGGAGCTGTGAAAGAGAACCACACATCCGCATAATCCCCGTTGGCGCAGGAAGTCACGTCCGTTCCCGTTGCCCCGAGGCTACTTCCCGTGACCACCAAATCCAAGGTTACGGCAGTGGCATTCTCGCAGAGGTCGTTTTCCGGCGCCTCAACCGTTCCATAGACCCAGTCCGCGAAAGTGATACTTTTGCTGACATCTTCACTGTCCAGGGTGGTGTCGGGCAGCACATTAGAGCGGAAACAATCCGCTCCGAATACAAAGTCTTCATTTCCCCGCACCAGGATGCCTTCCACGATACCTTCGGCCGCGTTGAATACCGGCGAACCGAAGTTACCGCCATACGTATCCAGGTTGGCTTCGAAATAACCTGCAGCAGTGTTAGAGCGTACCAAGGTATTGGCACCAAAGGCAATCTTTTTGGGCAGGCCGGAGGGATGGCCGATGACACCCACCTGAGCGCCCACCGCAATGGCACCCTCGGTACGCAAGGGCAGCGACGCAGCCACCGTTATAGGTCGGTCCACGCGGACTACGGAATAATCATATTCAACGCCATACTGCCAGGCGATAATGGCCGTACCCGTATAGATCTGGTCGGCGTTGAAGGTCAGTACAGGCGTGGCGGCGTTGAGCATGTCAAATCCAAACACAAAACGAACGTAGGGCAGGTCAGATTGTTGTATACATTGACCTGCGGAAGCGATGATATCGTTATTGACTTTAAAGCCTGTACACCGGGCCGCAGTCGGTTGATTGGCGAACGGTTCGCCGGAGCAGGGAGGATACCCACCTCTCACATAGGCGGAAGTAGCCAAACTGTAGGTACCGTTGCCGTTATCCGTCAAGGCGCTTGTATCCACCAGGGCGCAGGTGGATGCCGCCCAATCAATACGGTCCCCATTCGTCTCCTGGTACACATCTATGCGGTCGTCTGTGCCATAGACAACCTTGCCGTCATCCACAATGGATTTCAGGTCCCAGGGCATATCGCTGATTGGGGTGCGCAGGCTCGTGCCATCGTCCTTGGTGGCGCCGGTAGTCGCTCCGGCAGGCAAAATAATCAGTGCCATACTAAGTACAATAAACCCTCGCATGACAAATCCCGCCAATCGGTCGCCACCTGACAAGTGCTTACTCATGACCGTTTCCTTTAACAGTTGTGTGTCCGCTTTCCTCGTCGGACCTTTGCTGACGAATACCATGCCTTGCGGTCAAAGATACAGACCTGTGAATCTTTCCTGCCTATTACCGCCCCGTCTACTCTTTAAGTTTTCTTGGCTTATTAAGATAAAACTACTATCTCATTTTATTTCCTGCCATATTATGGCAAAAAACGATTCATAGTTCATACTATAGAATCTCTTGCAAAACCCTTTTTTTGCTTGACTTTTCTGGTCGGTTATGATATGGTATGCATAGTAGTTAAATATGAAAGTAATAATATCATGCTAAACGACCTACGATTCAAATTCTATGTTATTATGAATACGCTATTCCCCATTCTTGAGGAGACCTTGGAATTATCCGAGAAGCATCAGGAACTTGTCCGCGTTATCGAACTAATGCGGACGGACGGTTTGTTTGCAAAATATGGTTGGGTGGGCAATGGACGCATACCCGCCGACCGCGAACTGCTCTTCAGAACCTTTGTCGCCAAGGCCGTATTCAATATGCCCACCACCGGCGATCTTATCCTGCGGCTAAAAGCGGACCGTACCCTGCGCGCGTTGTGCGGGTACGATGGCATTGTTAAAATCCCAAGCGAAGCCACGTTCTCAAGGGCTTTTAACGACTTTGCTCGGGATGAACTGCCCCAACGTATTCATGCCGCGATGCTTGGGGAC
>JAKLHG010000408.1 GCA_022710255.1 Candidatus Hydrogenedentota bacterium | reverse complement strand
AGCGGTCATGCGGGAATGGAACACCAATGCCCAACGCTGGGACTGGTACATGTACTACTCCTACCGGGGCAAAGACGGGGTATTGCCGGGCATCCGTCTCGCCACTTCCCAGGATGGCAAAACCTGGACGCGCCACTATAACCAGGACGACCCGCGCGGCATGGGACAGATTTTCGAGTCCACACCCGACGCCTACTACGAGTGGCACCAGGTTCTGAAGGTGGACAACACGTATGTGCTGTGTATCGAGGTGGGTGTGGAACGCGGCGCCCGCTGGCGGCCCGGGCTGGCGGTAAGCACAGACCCCATAAAAGGGTGGACGCAACTCAACCTGGAAACCATGCTTCAAACCCAGTGGCACGGCCTATATGACGACCGTACCCTGTATCATGTCGCCACGCCGGCCTTCTACCTTATAGGCGAAAAGTGGTATTTGTTCGTCCAGGCCTGCGGGCGGCCCGCCAATGATAACTATATTGACGGCGGATGGGAAATGTGGGCCATTGCCTGCGACAAACGGATCCCCACCTTGCCCGGATGTGCCGACCTCCATATCCCGGGCCTCCCCTAATGGAAATGACCCGTTTTGCGGACACAGGAATGGATACCCGCGGCAAAGCTGTTTAGTCCAACAAGCAAGTTACAGTTCCACCATACGCTGAAATTTCTTCGACAGTCTTTCCACGCCCGTTTTGGTGACGCGCACGCCATTCTCCCAGCGTAAACCGAAATCCTCACCCTGGAAGAACGTATCCACTTGGAACATCATATTCTCCTGGAGCGTATAGGCCGAAGTGGATTCCAGCCAGGGGCGCTCCACTTCCATCATGCCAATGCCGTGGCAGGGCCCATAAAGCATATTTTGCCTGAAGCCTCGTTGCTCGACAAAGGCTTCGTATTCCCGGACGACACTGGCGGCATCCTTTCCGCCTCTCATGAGTTCGTATGTTTTCAGATGGGCTTCCAGGCCGAATTCCACTAGGCGTCTTTTGCGAGGCGGCAGTTTCCCGATGGAACAGGGTACGCCCACGCTCGAAGAATAACCGCCCACGCGCGCGCCGATATTGAGTTGAATGACTTCGTTGCGTTTTATCTTGTTATGGGTTGGCCGGGAAATGGCGTGCTTTGTTCCCGGTCCGCAGAAACAGTACAGCGCGTGCCCTTCATATTCGCCGCCGTTCTTATAAATTTCGCGCTGGGCAATGCCTATGACTTGCAGTTCCGTCATGCCGGGCTTGATTTCGCCCAGGATGGCGTCTATGGCCTGCTCGCTGATTTGATAGGCCTTTTTCATCAGTTTCACTTCATTCGCGCTCTTGTTAATGCGCAGGCTCACCAGGGTATCGTCGGCTTTGACCAGTTCCGTGCCGGGAAACTCCCGCTGCAGGCTGAAATAGACCGGCAGCGGCATGATGGAAAAACCGACCAGCCCGAGTTTTTTCAGCGGCCGGTTTCCCATGGCCATCTTTGCCACGCGCGCATAATCGGCCACGGGGATACCGGGGTATTCGGGGTCGGCCGACTCGCGGTACTCCACCATCATGGCGATATCGGGAATGAGGCTGCGGCCTTGCGCATACGCCTCGCTTTCCGGGCCGATGATCAGCACAGGCTTGCCTTTCGCCGGCACGAACACGCCCGCCGATTCGAAGGTGGGCCAATATTCACTGAGATAGCGGACGTTGGCGAAATCGGCTTCATTGGAATGGGCCAGCACGGCATCCAGGCCCGCCGCGCGGATATTCGCCTGAAATTTCGCTATGCGTTCACCATATTCTGCCTTCGGAATCGCGTTCATACCGGTTCTCCTTGTTTATGTGTGGGACTGTAACAAATCCCTGTCACTTCGTTCAATTTGG
Source organism: Candidatus Hydrogenedentota bacterium (assembly GCA_022710255.1). Lineage (GTDB taxonomy): Bacteria > Hydrogenedentota > Hydrogenedentia > Hydrogenedentales > CAITNO01 > JAAYBJ01. The sequence continues at coordinate 2,332 of JAKLHG010000408.1, read as the reverse complement.
ACCGTGCAGGGATTATTGGACTCCGGTTCCATGCCCGCCGGAAAAAAGCGGCGGTATCGTTTGCGCACTGCCCCGCCGTATGTTTATGATGATAGCGATGGTATTCATAAGCAAAAGATATCGCTGACGGGGAGAATGCTCCCGGGCTTTAATCGACAGGCAGACGGGAAACCAACGGAATGACGAACTTTACGTGGCTGGATGGCAGTATTGTGGGTGTCTATATCCTGGCGACCATGTTCGCCGGGATTGCGGTGCGCAAGTATGTAGGCAAGGTGGAGCATTACCTGATTGCGGGGCGTGAGATGAATCTCTATCTCGGTATCGCTTCGCTGGCCGCCACCGAATTCGGCATCGTCACCTGCATGTATACCGCGCAAAGCGGTTATGTAAACGGGTTTTCCGGGGCCGTTCCGGGTGTGCTTGCCGCCCTGTCCATGTTTTTCGTCGGGTACACCGGTTTCTGCGTGAAACCGCTGCGCGACGCGGGCGTGATGACCATTCCCGAGTTGTTTGAGAAGCGTTTCGGAAAACGAATCCGCTGGCTGAGCGGCGTGGTGATCGTGTTGGGCGGGCTGCTCAATATGGGCGTGTTTCTGCGCACGGGCGGTGACTTCCTGGTGACCGTTTGCGGTTTTGACCCGAAATATCTCGAGATTACCATGACCGTGTTGCTGGTGAGTGTGGCCGTCTATACCGTCCTCGGAGGCATGCTCTCCGTGCTGGTCACCGACTTCCTGCAATTTGTGGTCATGAGCGCGGGCCTCCTCGCCGTCACGGTGTTGATTCTGGTCAACATCGGGTGGGAACAGCTGACGTCGGCCGTTGAGCAGCGCTACGGCGCGGGGGGATTTAATCCCTTCATGCATCCGAAGATGGGCTGGGAATACGTGGTGGCCAATGCCATGCTGAGCATGGCGATGGTGTTGACCTGGCAAACCACCATCCAGCGCCTGCTGGCGGCCAAGGACACCCGGACAGGCCGGCAGGTCTACACGCGCACCAGTTTCTTTTTCCTGTGCCGCTGGCTGATTCCCGTGGTCTGGGGGATCACCGCGCTGGCCGTACTCGCCCCGGAGGAAGTCGGAGACAACACCCTCATGGCAATGCCCATGCTGTTGAGCAAGATCGTGCCTATGGGCCTTATGGGCATCCTGGTGGCCGCCATGCTGGCGGCCGACATGTCCACGGACGCCTCGTACATGCTTACCTGGTCAAGCGTCATCTACAACGATATTTTGGCCCCCTTCCATAAAGGGCAATGGACCGATAAACGCGGACTGTTGATCAGCCGGTTTATTGTCGCCTTAATCGGGATATTCCTGCTCTTTTACGGTCTGTGGTACCCCCTGCGGGGCAATCTGTGGGACTATCTCACCGTTACCGCCAATATCTACCTGTCGAGCATGGTCATCCTGCTCATCGCGTGCTGTTATTGGAAGCGGTCCAACAGCTGGGGCGCCGCAGGCGCCATCCTCTCCGGCGCCATCATCCCCATCACCTTCCTGGTGCTGGAGCAACTGCCCGCCACCCGGCATTTCGCGAAGGACATTGTAGGGCCGCATTTTGCGAACATCGCCACCTATCTGATCGCGGGTTCCGCCATGATCGCAGGATCCCTGCTGAAACCAAAAACATCTGAAACGAAAGGAGCCTGATGATGCCTGCACACGGATTCTGGTGGCTTGCAACCATGGCCTGCGTCGTATGGTATTCTTCCATTACGGTCTATGTCGCCATCCGCGGCGTAATGGACATTAAAGGCATGCTCCAACGCCTGAAACACACGGACGAAGACTAAACCTTCCGGAGACCGCGCTCCGCGTGAAGGCTCAGATAACAGGATACGCAACTGTGTCGCATTTCCTTAAAGGATAAGGGGGAAAACAAGGAACTGATTCCTCAAGGTAAAAGGAGTATTTATGAACGGTTTTACCCGCAAATTCCACCCCTACGCGCCGGCCCTTGTCTGCGTTCCCAGCCTGCTGTTCATGCCGCTCCTCCTATCCTTGTATGCCATGGCGCTGGCCCCGGCCGAAATCACCAGCAGGGAGTTCGCCGTGGAAGTGGAACGCGTACTTCCCGAAGAAGAATCCTACGCTTACCATCGAAGACTTTCCGAAGGCCCCATTCACATCGTAACACGCGACGCGGAGGCACAACCCCTGTCCGGCGAGCTGGCGCTGCCGGAACAGGGTTGGACACTCATATGGCGCCCGGCCGGTTCCGTCGTACTGGACAGTGCGGTACAGGATTTTCAGGATTATTTGAAGGTATCCATGGGCGTCACGGTAACCGTGGAGGAACACGATTCGCTGGCGGACTGGAACGA